>CAVEMF010000179.1:0-4789 GCA_963616715.1 Ruminococcus bromii
GTCGGTAGTCGGGACGCATTTACCGCTTTTCTACCCCCTTCCTCTGGAAGGGGGATCAAGGGGGTTGGCCTTCCAGAGGAAAGGGAACCGCACCAGCAGTGGAGGTTGGCTAGGGAACCACTGATTAAATCGAAGATTCAAAAATCATAAGAGTTTTTGAAAACGATTTGATCAGCGCTTCCCTAGCGCAAAGTGGTGAAGTCGGCACAAGCAACTGCTTCCTCGCCTAACCCCCCTGCCCCCCTTCCTGAGGAAGGGGGTAAAAGCGATGAGTGAGGCTAGCGTCAAATGCGCCCCGACTACCGACTACCGATTACCGACTACTAAACAACTGAAACGGCCCTTCCTTCTCCCCAAGTATTTCCAGTCCCCCGTGTACCGCGGCTAGTTTCTCTTTCAGGAAGGAAATATACATCCACACGATGTCAGCGGGCACATCGGGCTCGTCACTCCAGACGCGGGAGAGGATTTCTTCTTTGGTGATTTCCTTGCCCTCGTTCTGCATGAAAAGTTTCATGAGCTTGGTTTCCTTGCTGCCAAGGCGGATGGCGCTCTCGGAGGAGAGCTCCTGCTCTTCCACTTTGAGAGTCACCCGGCCCACGGTCAGGGTCTTCGGCGTGAAGGCATTCGCCCGGCGGGTCATGGAGCGGATGCGGGCGAGGAATTCACCCATGGCGAAGGGTTTCGTCAGATAATCGTCCGCCCCGGCGTCGAGGCCCCCGATGCGATCGTCCACCTCGGTCTTCGCCGTCAGCATCATCACCGGCGTCACATTGCCACTGGCGCGGATCTTCTGCAAGACTTCGATGCCATCCATCTTCGGCATCATGATGTCAAGGACGATGCAATCATACGCCCCGGCCTCTGCCATCTCTAAGGCCGCCGCGCCATCATACGCCGCGTCCACCTCGTAGCCAAAGTGACGAAGCACCATCACCTCGGCATCGGACAGGGCTTTCTCGTCTTCTGCTAGTAGTATTTTCATAGGATTCTCCTTTTTATGCATAGGGGGTAGTGATCAGTGATCAGGGGTCAGTGATCAGGACGCGTTTGACGCTAGCCCCGCTCATCACTTTGCCTTCTTTGGGAAGAAGGTGCCCGTAGGGCGGATGATGGTTGGTTGTTAGTGGTCGATAGCCCCCGCGCGTTAAACTGCTTTCCCACTACCGTGAACCGTTTACCGTGTAACCGTTTACCGACTCTTTTACTGATGACGAGCCATGGAGTGATATACCTTCTGTGCAAGAGGTTATCACCTCACGGCTCGCTAGCAGTAGCATGCACGGTTAACGGTTATACGGTAAACGGTTACACGGTAGTGAGGCAGCAGTCAATCGCGCGAGGGCTACCGACCACTGACTACCTCTTCCGAATCAAATTCCGTATCGTCTGCATGGACAAATCGCAGGAGGCCAGCTCATCGGCGCAGCGTTTGAGCTCGCGGCTGATGAGGTCCGCGTTTTCCACTTGGTGCTTGTATTTCATCTCATGCTCCAGGGCGGCCCAAGAGTCCATGGCGATGGTGCGAAGCTGCACCTCGATGAAGAAATGGCCGGGCCTATTTCCTTTGGCATCTTCATAAGGCGCCTCGATGTCCAGGATCATGTGGTAGCTCCGGTAGCCATTGGGCTTCACGTGGCGGATGTAATCCTTCTCCTTCCACACCGTGACGCCGGGGAGGGCTTTGAGGCGATTCACATTTTCATAAATATCATCCACGAAGCGGCACACCATGCGAAATCCGATGGCATCCTGCACCCCAAAGCAAGCGGACTCGGCGGTGAGGGGAAGGCCCTTTCTCTTGAGCTTCTCCTCCATGCTTTCCTCCGCCTTCAATCGGTAAGAGAGGTGCTCATAGAGAGCCTCTCCGGTCTTTTCTTTTTCTATTTCATTATACGCCGCAATCCCCCGCGCCACATCGGCCATCACCGATGCGAGGGAGTCCTTGGCAGGTCCATATATGTTCATGTAGGTGCCTTCCTTTTGATTTTTATAAAAAGCGCGAGTCGCTGAAGTGAGGAGTGAGGAGTTAGGAGTGAGGAGTGGTGGTGCGCCGCATCAAATTGGAAAGCGGCGCGAGTTTTGAAATAAGGAAACGCGTTTGGCTGCTTTCCCACTACCGTGAACCGTTTACCGTGTAACCGTTTACCGGCTCTTTTACCGCTAACGAGCCGTGAGATGATAGACCTTTCTATGCAAGAGGTTATCACCTCATGGCTCGCTAGCGGTAGTATGCCCGGTGAACGGTTATACGGTTATACGGTTATACGGATAACGGTAGTGGGGAAGCAGGTACGCGCGCTGACTTTTCAAACTTGCGGCGCTTCTTAATTTGTGCGCCGCACCTTCACTCCTCACTCCTAACTCCTAACTTTTTTATCATTTCCCGCCCCACGCCTCCAACGATCGCCCCTGCGACCAGGGCCGCTAGAAATAGGACGGGGCCGTAGGCAAGGACCGACCAGGTGCCGGTGACGTAAGCCGCGGCGAGGAGCTGGCCGGCGTTGTGGGAGATGGCGCCGGCCAGGCTTGCCGGAAGTGCAGAGACTCCCCAGCGCTTAGCAAGCGCCATGGCAAGAAGCGAGAGGGCGCCGCCGGATAGGGAAAATAGGATCGCCGCCGCCCCGCCTGCAAAGATCGCCGATAAAAATATCCGCGAAAGAAGCACCGCCGCCGCCTCCATCGCCCCGTAGCGATAGAGCACATAGAGAGTCACCACCTGAGACAGGCCCACCTTCACCCCGGGCAGCGGTATCACCGGCAGCGCCGCCTCCAGGGTAAAGAGGGAGAGCGATAGCGCGAGGAGGAGGGAGAGGGTGGTGAGCTTTTTGGTGGGCATGAATGGTCTCCTTCCTTTAGGTGACAAGTCGCAACTTCCCGAAGTGGAGAGTGAGGAGTGAGAAGTGAGGAGTGAGGAGTGGTGGTGCGCCGCATCAAATTGGAAAGCGGCGCGAGTTTTTGAAATAAGGAAACGCGTTTGGCTGCCTACTTTCTCCATCTCTTCTGGCGTCTCGTGTGGAGAACTTACCAGCTCCAAGCTCCTAGCTCCTAGCTATGAGGAAGCAGGTATGCTAAGCCAACCCCCGCCCTTCGGGCCCTCCCCCTTCCAGAGGAAGAGGGTAAAAGCAGTGGGCTTCGCCCTTATATATGCGGCGCTTCCTAATTTGTGCGCCGCACCTTCACTCCTCACTCCTACCTCCTCACTCCTCACTAAAAACCCTACCGTCCCTCCACGACCAACTTATGCGGCAAGCACACGATGGGCCTTCCCTCTTTTGTGAGCTTCCCCTGCTTCACGCAAAGGCGGTCCTTACAGTCGGCAGATTTCATGTAGACTTCTTTTCCTATATGCACCACATTATAGCCGCCTTCTGTTTGTATTTCTATATCTCTTTCCTTTTTCAGATCACTTGCCGAAAAATGGTAGAGCTCTTTCCCGTCCACGGTGATGGTGACGGCGTCCACCTCGCCGCCTTGGGTCTGCTGGTATGCGAGGAAGGCGGCAAGAAGGACTAGGGGGAGGAGGAAATAGTATTTCCTCACGACCACACCTCTTTCACGCGGCAGGGGGCGTCATTATCCATTTCCAGGGTATTGGCCAGGCCCTCGGTGACGTAGATGTCGCCGGCCTCGTCGATGAGGAGGAGCTCCATGTCCCGGTGCTTTTCCCAATACGCCTTGGCCCGGTCCTTGCCCACCACGAAGAGGGAGGTGGAGAGGCCGTCGGCGCGAAGGCCGTCATCGGTCACCACGGTCAGGGAGACGAGGCCATTCTCCACGGGATAGCCGGTCTTGGGATCCATGATGTGATGGTATTTCTTGCCTTCGGTGTCTTGGAAATATCGCTCATAGGTCCCCGAGGCCACCACCGCTTTGTCGGTCACCGAGACCACCGCCGCATTGCCATCGCCGAAAGGATTCTTGATGCCCAGCCGCCAGGGTGAGCCGTCAGGCTTCGTGCCAATGGTGTCTATATTTCCACCAAGGGAGAGGATCGCCGACGTGACGCCCTCTTCCTTCAAAATCTTCTTCGCCTCGCGGGCGGCGTAGCCTTTGCCGAGAGCCCCCAGGTCGATTTCCATATCCTCGGGCTTGTAGAGCTTGCCGTCTGCAATCCACATCTTCTCATAGCCCGTGTCGGCGAGAAGGTCCTCGAGCTCCTCGTCGGTGGGAATGTGGTATTCGCCGGTGGTGAAGCCCCAGGCGCGGGTGATGGGGTAAATGGTGATGTCGAAGGCGCCGCCCATTTCGTCCCCCAGCGCAAGGCCGTAGGAAATCACGCGCCCTGCGTCCTGCCCGATGGGAACGATGCTGCCATCGTGGTTCGCATGGTACACATCGCTCCCCGGCTTTGTCACCGAGAGCTCATCCTCGATCTCCTTCACCCGCGCCTCCGCCTTCTCCAGCGCCGCCTCGCTCCCTTCGCCGTAAGCGGAGAGGGTCATGTAGGTGTCCATGGCAAAAAAATTCCGCTCCACCTTCTTCGGCCCGCTTGTGCTGAGGCTTCCGCTCTCGCTACCGCAGCCGGAGAAAAGGCAGAGGGAAAGAAGGAGGCAGGGGATGAGGTACTTCGTATGAGTCATAGATTGCTCCTTTCGTACTTTTAGTGGTCAGTGATTAGTGGTCAGTGATCAGGGCGCGTTTGGCTGCTATCCCACTACCGTGAACCGTTTACCGTATAACCGTTAACCGACTCGTTTGACGATAGCGGGAAATGGAGTAAAAAGCAAGCCGTCAGCAAATTATTGTTACGCTGCCCCTACGTGAGTAGACCCTTGGAGAAGGGTCG
>CAVEMF010000180.1:0-4784 GCA_963616715.1 Ruminococcus bromii
GACACTATGAGATCATCCACTCAAACATGAATACCCTCTCCGCCTTCCCCCTCCTTGCCGCCTGCCGCTACTCATGGCCACTGGCTAGATTGGAGGTTTCCGCATGAAGGACTGCGTCATCATTATCCCCATCTATCATCCCGACTGGAAATGGAACGAGTGTCTCCGCATGCTGAAGAAGCAGAAAGGCGCAGACTTTGATCTCTATATCATCGACTCCGGCTCCACGCGGGCAAGCTATGAGAAAGACCTGGAAGGACTCTCCTATCACCTCGAGAAGACAACGCCCAAAGAATTCGACCATGGCGGCACTCGCGAAGCGGCGAGAGTCGCCTGCGGGAACTATCCGCTCTTGGTATACATGACCCAAGATGCCATCCCCGCCGATGAGTACACTATCAGAAATCTTCTGCAAGCCTTCAAGGATCCCGAAGTCGCTGCTGCCTACGGCCGTCAGCTTCCACACAAAGACGCCACACTCCTGGCCGCTCGCGCCAGAGCCTTCAACTATCCCGCGAAAAGCAGAAAGAAGACACTCAAGGACGCGAAAGAGCTAGGCATCAAAGTATCCTTTATTTCTGATACCTTTGCAGCCTATCGCCCCGAAGCACTGGCGGAAATCAATGGTTTCCCCAAGCGCGTGATCTTGGGCGAAGACACCTACGTGGCTGCCAAGCTCGTCCTTGCCGGCTATGCCAACTACTATTGCGCTGAGGCGAAGGTCTATCACTCTCATAACTACACCATCGCCGAAGAATTCCGGCGGTACTTCGATACCGGCGCCTTCCATGCTATGGAGCCATGGATCAGGAAATCCTTTGGCCAAGCAGAGGGAGAGGGTCTACGCTTTGTTATCGCAGAGCTTGCCTATTTGCTGACTCACAAGCCGCTCCTTTTACCATCCGCTATTTTGCGAGATGGTGCTAAATTGATAGGATATAAAATGGGATTACAGTATAAAATGCTGCCGCACTGGATGATGAAAAAATGCAGCATGCGGCATAAGGCTCTGTCTATCCGGGGGGGACGATTCGTCGGTGAGTCCATTCCGTGCGCACACCTCTATCCCTGGCCTCTGGCCGGACTGGAGGTTGTGGCATGAAAGTATTGCACATTGGCGAATACGCCCAAGGCGGCGTGGGGACTTATATTTCTATGCTCCTGCAGCATCCCGAGCATCCTGAAGTGGAAGACTTCCTGATTTGCTCCGAGAAAAACTCCGAGCATGCTTGGCCCATCCCTGATGACCACGTGACCTACTATCCCTATCACAGGAGCCTTTTCCAAATCCTGCCGGCCATGATGGCCATCCGCAAAGAAATCACTCGCATAAAGCCCGACGTGATCTATTGCCATAGTACCTGGGCCGGCCTCTTTGGGCGCTTGCCGCTTTTCCTTTTTCCCAAGCACTTCCGTGTCATTTACAATGCCCACGGCTGGGCCTTCCTTCGCGATACGGCGGAGTGGAAGCGGAAAATCTACGCGCTGGTGGAGCAGCTGCTCCTGTGCAAGACCGATGCCGTCATCAATGTGTCCCTCTACGAGCAGGAGGCAGCCCTGCGATACCACCTGAAAGCAGAGAAGCAGCACATCGTCTACAGCGGGATTTCTCCTAAGAAACAGGAAATCGACGACATGCTAGAGCTGTCCGACAAGCCTATCAATTTACTTTTTGTGGGTCGGTTTGATACGCCCAAAGGCGCAGACTACTTGCTGGAAGCATTCGAGAAATGCTCCCGCCAGGACATTCATCTGTCCCTTGTTGGCGATAATGTGGTTGGCGGCGTCCAGATAAAAAAGGAAAACACAGATCGCGTGACTTTCTACGGGTGGATACCTCACGAAGAATTGGGGAGCTACTATGCTGCTTGCGACGCCGTGATCATGCCCTCCCGATGGGAAGCCTTCGGTCTTGCGGCGGTAGAAGCTATGAAATACGGGAAACCGGTGATCGTCAGCAATCGCGGAGCCCTGCCAGAATTGGTGACGGATAGGAAGAACGGCTATATTTTTGATTTCGATCATCCCGAGACATTGGTCGATTTGCTGAATCATTTGGACAGGCAAACCCTTTCGCAGATGAGGGAGCCCGCGGAAAGTGAATTCAAAGAGAAATACAAAATGGAGCGCATGGTTGCCGAAACGATTCATTGGTATAAAATGTAAGAAAGAAAAACTATAGTAAGGCGCCAAATCACGCCGAAAGGAAAAAGAAACATGAGTCAGATAACCGTAGTCATGGCAATGTACAAGCCAAACATGAAATGGCTAGAAGAAGAACTGGTTTCTATCGAAAACCAAACCTGTAGGGATTTTTCTGTCATCGTATGGAATGATTGCCCCGAGGACACCTATGACTATGATTCTTTTTTTAAGAAATATCTGAAAACTATCCCGTTTCAGATTTACAAAGGTAAAAAGAACATGGGCTCCAACGGTGCCTTTGCGGAATTGACCCAATTGGTAAAGACCCCTTACATCGCCTATAGCGACCAAGATGACATATGGTGCGAGGACAAATTGGAAATCCTGCTCCAAACCATCGAGGTGGAAAAAGCCACCTTGGTCTTCAGTGACATGATGGTCATCGATGGAGAATCCAAACTCACCGCCTCTAGCATCACCGAAGTCAGACCGCGGCAGATTTTCTATCCCGGCGAAAACGCATTAGAGCACCTCTTGGCTAAGAACTTTGTGTGCGGCTGTACCATGATCATGAGAACCGACATCGCCCAAGCGGCGCTCCCATTCCCGCCGAGTGTATTTCATGACTGGTGGCTCGCCGTCTATGCAGCTGCCATGGGACACATTGCCATGGCAGCGAAGCCCCTGATGAGGTATCGCATCTACGGCGGAAATCAATCGGCCGTACTGGCGGGCGTCTATGATAAAGAATCCTACTACCAAAAGCGCATCGCCCCGCAATACGAATTTCTGAAACAGGTATCCCAGCGATTCAGCGAAAACAAAGAAGTACAAACCGTCTGGCAATGGTACAAGGCCAGAAAAGAATATTTCCACCATCCGAGCCTAAAAGACGCAAGAGCCATTTGGGCTCAAAGAAGAAATAACAAATGGTACAGCTACTTCGAAATCCTACTCCCCTTCATACCGGAATTCGTGATCGACAAAGTGATCGAGCGAGTGCGCAGCGGGCGCATGTAAAAGAAACCATCGCTTCTCGTGCTCCGATTACTGACTACAACGAACCATCACCTGCCCTACGGGTACCCTCTTCCCAAAGAGGGCTTGAACGCTTTGGCCATCTTCTTTGAAGAAGATGGCCAAAGGCCGGATGATGCCCTGCACTAGCCCTAAGTATGCTCGCTGCCTCAGCAGCTCCTCGCGCTGTCATCCTGAGCGAAGTCGAAGGATCCACTCGGCACAAGCGGTATGTCTGCTTATTGCCTCATACGTCAAATGCGCCCCCTTCGCGCAGAAGAAACGATTTCTCAAGAAAGGAAATGACCGGCCTATGGGAATATTCAAAAAACTACAGAGAGTCCTTGCAAGAGACGGCCTTTTCATGACCCTACTCATTTGCTTTCGGAAAATCAAATTCCACTTATACAACCGCCTTTGCATCGGGAAAGGCGCCCACATCGACCCCTCCGCCCGCATCATGGGACTGAAATACATCACACTGGGCAAAGATTTCACCACCGGCAAAGACTTTTGGCTCCAAGCCGTGGACGAATACCGCGGCCAGACCTTCCGGCCCCGCATCATCATCGGCGATGACGTTTCCTTCAGCGACTGGTGCCACGTGGGCGCCACCCACCTGGTGAAGATAGGAAACCACGTCCTCTTCGGCTCCAAGTGCTACGTCACCGACCACAACCACGGCATCTACACCGGGAGCGCCCCCAGCTGCCCCGACCTCCCGCCCATAGAGCGGCCCCTGACCGACGACTCCTACGTCATCATAGAAGACAACGTGTGGGTAGGCGACGGCGTAGCCATCCTCCCCGGCGTCACCATAGGCCGCGGCGCCATCATCGCTACGAATGCCGTAGTCACCAAAGACATCCCGCCCCGCACCATCTGCGCCGGCATCCCCGCCCGCCCCATCAAGAAATGGGACGAAGAGAAAGGACAATGGGTGAAATACAAAGACTAAAGAAACCCAAGCCCTGCGCCGCAGCAGCCCCTCGCCGTCATCCTGAGCGAAGCCGAAGGATCCACCACCGATAGTGGAAAGCATGCTGATGATTGCAAAGATTTTTCTTGATACCGCTACTGCTGAGCATGCACCTACGGTGCATTTCTATCCGGCCCTATCGGGCGAACCGTTTGGCCTCTAAGGAAGGCGCCTTAATGGGCAGGCTAGGCGCCTCTTCATAATGGGCCAAACTTGGGAATCCTTCTGCAGAATCCCCATCTCCAAGGGTCTACTCATGTAGGGCTAGCTAAGCACATCGAGAATAACGCTTGCAATAACGCGCCATACAGTTTCATTCCAAATCGATGGGGCGCGCCTCCGGGGACTAAGTTTGAAACCACCTTGTTACTCCAGAATACCAGCAGGTAAAATAACTATGTTACGCAAGAATTAAAGGGTAGACCCTTGGAGAAGGGTCGCGCAAAGCGCCGGATAGAAGTGCCTCGAAGAGGCACAACCAGCACTAGCCCCAAGCATGCCCGCCGCCCCAGCAGCTCCCCCGCGCCGTCATCCTGAGCGAAGTCGAAGGATCTATAAGCAATAGCGGTACGCAGCGCCGGTGACTCGTAAGCCAAGTGCGCAGACAAACGGCTTATAGCTTCGCCCCGGATGGCCGGAGAGA
>CAVEMF010000181.1:0-4781 GCA_963616715.1 Ruminococcus bromii
TGATGCGGCGTACCACGCCTTGCCCCCAGACCCCTGAACCCTGAACCCATTCAGAAAAACTTTCGCGCACCATTTTTTACTCAAGTGGTATACGTTCAAGCTTAGTTTCATCCCCAGAGATTTTTCCGATCATCCTGGCTCTCTTTAAGCTCGATCAGCACATCTTTCCCATCACTCTGAATCCGATGATATTGATTCTCCAGCACCAGCGGCAAATGGGCATAGGCCTTCGAATCAAATTCGCTTTCCGCGTGAGATTCCAAGTCATGATAAAAATAAAAATAAAATCGAGACCAAATATCTTTTTCAGAAAACGTAGGGGCCACCAAACGTTTCACAGCCGGATATTCCTTCTCCACACTCCTCACCACAGGCGCTTTCCCAATATCGCCCGATAGGTGATACTGAATAGCATTGTCTTCCGTCAGGTGGAGCTCATTCAAGTCTTGCACCACCAGTCGCACGCGAAAATCCGTGTACTGTTTCTGCGCAGCCAAAGCATCGCCGTAAGCCGCTGCGCCGGTTATGAGCTGCCAAACCGCCAGCAGCATGAGCCACTTGGCCGCGCCTTTTCGCTGCCCCATGGACAAAAGAGAAATCGCCACAAAGGAAAACCAGATGCCCATCCCCAAAAGTCCGCGCGGAAAAAGAAATGGCTCCTCCAATACCAAGTAAGGTCCATAGGAAAGAACGGACGTAATCAAAAGGAAAAGCAACGAAAGTAAAAGAGTAAATATCCGATTTCTTCTCGTAAATTTCCAGGCACGGAGGAGCCATAAGGTAGCCAGGGCCGCCACCAAACTTTGAGCTACCGAGTTCAAGTCCTGCCAAGCAGTCCCCAAATAAGCCTTCGCATTTGAAACAAAAACGGCCGGCATCTCCCGCAAGGGAGCCATATCGATGGAAATATAAAAATCAATCGGCGGCCTCATAAAGAATGCCTTGAACGTCAAAAGGGCCACTGCATAAATAAGAGCAGCGCGAAATAGCCAGCAGAAAATAATTTTCCCCGTTTCCCCGCGCATCCAGGAAAGGAACGCGAGAAATAGAGCCTCTATGATAAAAATGCCGGCAGAAGCTTGGTAGGTCATGATCATCACCAAGAGACCAAGGAAGGAAATTTCGTAAAATTTTTTCTCATCCTTCCCCCACCACAGAAAGGGGACGATGCTCGCAAGGACTGAGAGAGCCATATAGGGCGCATCAAATTTAAAAGAGAAGCACTCCAGGAACCAAGGAGAAAGTCCCATAGGAAGAGCGCCCAGGAGAAGGGGCCAGCGGATTTCCTTCTTCCCTGTGAACGTATAAATCACTAGAAGTCCGGCGAGAGCCATAATCGCCACCGCCAGAAGTTGCGGGAAAGGTGAGATGTCTGTCAATCTCGGCGTAGGATGCACCAATAAAGAGAGCCACTCCGTCACATGACGGCTCCAATTCAGCCATCCATGGTACCCTACCAAAGCACGTCCCACATCGTCCACATAATAATAATTAGCGCGAAGAATCGCCAAAAGAGCGACGATGTACCCAAAGATAAGCCAAAGAAATGGTTTCTTAAACCCATTGTATTTTCCATTTTCCATTTCTATAGAGGCAAGCAAGCCTCCCCAACGCTTCATTTATCGTTTCTCCCTTACAATGTAGATTTGCCGTTTCTTCGTTTCTAAATAAATTTTCGCGATGTAGAGTCCCATGACGCCCAGGGCCATGAGGATGAGGCCGCCTAGAAGGGTGACCACGCAGATGAGGGACGGCCAGCCGGCCACGGGGTCGCCGTAGAGGAGGGCGCGCCAGAAGATGAAGAGGAGGAAGAGGAAGGAGAGGCCGCACATCAAAAGCCCCAGGAACGAGGAAATATACAGAGGCATGGTGCTGTAAGCAAGGATCCCTTCGATGGAGTATTTGAAAAGTTTCCAGAAGGACCACTTCGTCTCGCCGGCGGCGCGTTCTATATTTTCGTAGGAAATCCATTTCGTGCGGAAGCCCACCCAGCTGAAAATGCCTTTGGAGAAGCGGTTGTACTCGCCGTCGGCCATGACGGCGTCCGCCATCTGCCGCGTCATCATCCGATAGTCCCTGGCGCCGTCAACGATTTCTGTGTCCGACATGTGATTAATGAGCTTGTAGAAAAGTTTCGCAAAAAAGGAGCGGATCGGCGGCTCCCCCTTCCGCGTCACGCGGCGGGTGGCCACATTGTCGTAGAGCCCCGAGGGGTCGTGAAGGATTTGCCACATGTCCGGCAAGAGCGAGGGCGGGTCTTGGAGGTCTGCGTCCATAATAACGAGATAGTCCCCCGTCGCCATGTGGAGGCCCGCAAGAAGCGCCGCCTCTTTCCCAAAATTTCGGGAGAAGGAAACATAGTGCACCCGCTTGTCCAATTCCGAAAGCCGCCGGAGCGTCATGAGCGTCCCGTCCCGGCTCCCATCGTCCACGAAGCAATACTCGATCTTCGCCTCCATGTCCCCCGTCGCCTTCTCCACGGCATCATAAAAGAGCGGCAGCGCCGCCTCTTCGTTGTAACAGGGCACAATAATAGATAAAGTCTCCATGGGGCGATAGCCTCCTTCCTTTTGGGTGGGATTAACGCTGGCGGGGTAGTGATTAGTGATTAGTGATTAGGGCGCTTTTTCCTTTTAGTGGGGACTGGCAAGGTCTCTTTTAGTGAAAGGTGGTTCCCTAGGTCTTGCTAGCGCCAAATGCGGCCTGATCACTGATCACTGATCACTGATCACTAATCACTAAACCGATAGCGTCATCTCACTCCTTCCCCACCATCCTCACACCCCCGATGCCGTAGAATCTGGCCATGGCCACATTGCCCCAGTTGTCTTTATTTTCTGTGATGCCCAGGGTGTAGATGTGGGCGCCGGTGAGGGAGTTCCAGCGGGTCGTGTCGTAGGGCGGCTGGTCTGTGATTTCCAAGACCGCCGGGCTGCCGCGCAAGGCTTCGGCCCGGTCGGCCCAGCCTTGAAACCAATTGTAATTGGCTACGAACCACCAGAGGGTGGTGGAAAATGTACAGATGAAATAAATCACCGCGAGGCGCTTGAGATTTTTCGCTACGCCGCGGGGCGTCAGGCACACGCCGGTCTTCTTCTCCAGCTCGTGCAGCGTGAAAACTGCCAGGAATGTAAAGATGGTGGAGGGAAATAAGCTTCGCAGTGGGAACTCCGGCGAGAAATACATGATGAGTCCGAAGAGGAGGCTATTGGCGAAGAACCAGCCCACCAGGCGCAAATATTTCCGGCCATCAGGAAAAGCAAGGAACTGTTTCCGTTTCCGATAGCCTTTCAAAAGGTAGAAATAAAAATAAGAAGAGAGCAGCGAGTAAAACCACAGCGCTGCGATGGCTTTGTTGTTCACGCGGAAGAGGTCAAAGGTCTCGCCGCTTTGCTCCATGCGCACGAAATTCCCCGGCGAGAGCATGAGGATGCCGTAGCCGATGGAGAGACCCGCAAAGCCGGCCACCATCCAAGGCGTCAGCTCGCCCAGGGTATATAGGTAAAATAAATAGAAGATCCCGAAGAGTCCGATCCAGCAGAGGGTGTTTTCATTTCCGTTGCCGGCGAGTAGCCCGAGAATAAACATAGCCGGCGACATCCACGGGCCGTAGTCCACGGGGCCGTGCAAATACTGCCGCACGTAAGGGAGGAGCCAGGCCAGGAGGAATACCATGGCCCAGAGATAATTGCAAGAGCCGTCAAGCCAGATGAAGACGCCCACGAAGTGAGCCTGCAGCGCCCAGAGACCAAAGGCCGTGAGGAGCACGCTCACGCTCGAGACCTCCCATGTCATCTTTCCTTTGGCGATCCATTGGATCAGGAAAACCAAAAGCACCGCCGTCATCCCGATAGCGATGGCAAAGATTTCCCTTGGCATCCACAGGAAGAACATGGCCAGCGACTGCGCCACCACGCGCCCGCCCCAGGTGAGGAAATAGAGCCACGCACTCGCCGCGATGTCCGCGAAGCCCGCGATCCGCCGCGCGTCCTCCGAGAGCGGCACATACATGGAGTGGCCCTCCCACATAAAGGAGTACACGTAGTCATCCCCCGCGCCGCGCACCATGAAGTGATTCAAAATGTATATGGTAAAAAAAATCAGTCCCGCTGCGAGACAAAGTTTTCTCTTTTCTCTCGTCATAAGTTTCTCCCCGCGCCAAAATCGCGCACGCATCCATTTTTATCCATTGTATAGAACGCGCGGGGAAATGGCAAGTAGATTGGTGGGGGCAACGCTGTCGGGCTTAGTGATTAGTGATCAGGGGTCAGTGATTAGTGATCAGTGATCTCTGATCACTATTTCTCCCCATCATCCGGCCTTCGGCCACCTTCTTCTAAGAAGAAGGCAAAGATATATCGACTCGCCGCAGCCAAATGCGTCCTGATCACTAATCACTAATCTCTGATCACTATTTCTCCCCATCATCCGGCCTTCGGCCACCTTCTTCTAAGAAGAAGGCAAAGATATATCGACTCGCCGCAGCCAAATGCGTCCTGATCACTAATCACTAATCACTAACTACTAAACCACTTGAATTTCTAAAGTCTTCCCCTCTTAATTGATAGCCATTAGCACGCAGACTTGATTTTTTCAATAAGCCCATATAAAATATATAAGAATTTCTAATAAGAGACTTATATATTGCAACCAATTTCGAATGCAAATGAGTTTTGTGACAATGTAACTCCAAAAGGGGGCAAGGGTCAGGGGGCCGGGGGCAAGGGGAGGTGCGGCGCACAAATCAGGAAGCGCCGCAAGTTTGGAAAGTCGGCGCGTTT
>CAVEMF010000182.1:0-4766 GCA_963616715.1 Ruminococcus bromii
CGAGGCACTTCTATCCTCCGCTATCGCGCGCCCCTTCTCCAAGGGGCTACTCCTTAACGCTTGCGTAACATAACGATTCTACCTGCTGGTATATAAAATTCTTGACTTAGTAGCATTAGCCAGAAGAGGGGACTGGTTATTCTCCATTTCCCACAATAGCCAAATGCGTTCTAATCACTGGCCACTAATTACTGATTACTGAATCGATAGCGGGGCGCGGCGTAAGTGGGGCAGCAGCCAAATGCGCCCTGATCACTGATTACTGATCACTAATCACTAAATCAATAGCGTTACATATTGTTATTGCAAAAGGGGGCGCTCTATGGCAGAACAAAAGCCGCTCGTTTATGGGATCATTCATATTGGCTCGTCCAATTTGTCCATGCGAATTGTAGAGTATACCAATGTGAACGAGGTCCGCGTCATTGAATCGGTGCGGAAGGATACGAATTTCGGCGAGGAAGTTTTTAATCACAAGAGGCTGTCCTTCGCTTCCATCCGCCGGCTGTGCCGCATGCTGAATGGACTCAAGCAGCTCTTGCAGGATTACCAGGTGAAGGTGTACACCGTCTATGCCACAGCGGTTTTCCGAGAAGCGGAGAATTGCCGCTCCATCCTGGACCTGATCCGCGTGCAGACCGGTTTCCATGTGCAGGTGGTGGACATGCCGCAGGAAATCTATTTCAAGCATTTCGGCCTGCAGTACCAGCTGAAGCAGTACAACCGGGAGCAGAAGGAGAGACTGGGCACGAATTTCCTTTTCGTGGATATCACCTCCGGCTGCGTGGGGCTCACGGTATGGGAGAAGGGGGCGCTGAAGTACCAGCACAATGTGCACATCGGCACGCTGCGCCTTTTGGAAACTTTCAAGATGAATCAGAGGGAGTCGCGCTATTTCCCGGAAGCCTTGGCAGAGTACATCCACGCCATCATGGAGCCTTTGTGGGTGACCATCCGGCAGTTCCATATCGATTCGGTCATTCTCTCCGGCCGCGAGGCCCGCATCGTGGCGATGCTTCTCCATCGAGATCTGGACAAGACGGACATCGCCGAAGTGAAGCCCGATGAATTCTATCGTTTCTATGAAGAGTCCGGGCGCCTCTCCATGTCTATGACTATGCAGAAATATCACATCAGCGAGGCTTGGGCGTCCACAGTCAGCCCGACCATTCATATTTATAGAGAAATCTTGAATTCTGTGCCGGTGAAAAATGTGGTGATGATGGGCATGACCTTCATCAAAGCGGCAGCGCTTTTCTATGGCGCACAGAAGACCAATGACCCGGCGCTCCTTTACATGCGCGCGCAAAATCTGGAGCTCACCCGCTCCATCGCTGCGTCCTATTATTATGAACCGGCCCATGCAAAGGCTTTGGAGCTTTATAGCAATACCATCATCCGGGCTTTTGATAAAGACAAGGGACTCCATGATAGAGATGGTTTCCTTCTCCGCATGGCCATCATCCTGTACCAGATCGGGAAATATGTAAATCTCCTGGGCTCTTCGGCACAGGCGTGGAACATGGTGCGAGGCACTGACATTTTCGGTATTTCTGATAGAGAAAAGGATATCGTGGCCTGCATCGTCTACTACGACCACAAAGGGACGCCCCACGATGAGGACGAGCCCTTCCGCATCCTGTCGGAGGAGTCAAAGATGACGGCGCTGAAGCTGATTTCTATCTTCCGCTTGGTCCGCGCTATGGATATGTCCAGGAAGCAGAAGCTCAAGGATGTGTCGGCTCATATTTCCGGTGACTCTTTGGTCATCGAGTACGAAAGCAGCGAGGATACGGCGCTGGAGACCTGGCTCTTTGATAAAGAAAAGGAATTGTTTGAAAACGTATTTGGCATGGAAGCCAGACTGGAGCAAAGATAAATATGGAAATCAAAGCGCAGCAGTATTATCTGAATCGCGAACTTTCATGGCTGCAGTTCAACCGACGGGTGCTGCAGGAAGCGGTGGATCCGAACAATCCATTGCTGGAAAAATTGAAATTTTTGGCCATCACCAGCTCCAATCTGGATGAATTTTTCATGATCCGCGTGGCAGGCTTGAAGCACCAGAAGGAAAATGGGGTGAAGCGCCGGGATGTGGCGAATATGACACCGGAGGAGCAGCTGGAGGGGATTTCCGACATCTGCCAGAAGCTGGTGGCGCGGCAGTATCGCTACCTTCATATGCTTTTGAAGGAACTTGAAAGCGAAGGCCTCTATTTCATCCACCCCGACCAAGCCACAGTGGCGCAGAAGAAATGGCTGGAGGATTATTTTGAGCGCCAGGTCTTCCCGGTGGTGACCCCCATGGCGGTGGACTCGTCGCATCCATTTCCGTTCCTGGCGTCCAAGAGTCTCAATATCGCCATGCTCCTGGAGCGCAACGAGCGGGATATGAACTTGGACGAGGAAAATGACATCGATGTGAAGACCGCCATCGTGCCGGTGCCGTCGGTGTTGCCTCGCATCATTCGCCTGCCGGATGATCCGGAAAATCCGCAGCGTCATGATTTCGTACTGCTCGAGCAGCTGCTTCGCCATTTCGCCTCTCGCCTCTTCATCGGCTACGATTTGCTGGAAGCCCATCCCTTCCGCTTGACCCGCGATGCGGATCTGGCCATCGACGAGGAAGATGCCCAGGACTTGGTGGTAGAAGTGGAGCGCCAGCTCAAGAAACGCCAGCGCGGGGAAGTGGTGCGCCTGGAATTTGAGACCGGCACCAGCCGCTTCATGCAGCGGTTCATGACGTCTGCTATGAACCTCAGCAAAGAGGATATGTATGAAATCGACGGGCCTCTGGATATGACGATGTTCTTCGGCTTCTGCGGCATCAAAGGCTACGATCGCCTCCGCTATCCCGAAGCCCATCCGCACCGCCCCTGGTCCATGATCCAGCTGGAAAAGGATTCGGAGCGAAATATTTTCGATATGATCCGCGAGAAGGATCTCTTGGTGCACCTGCCCTATGAATCCTTCGATGACTCGGTGGTCAATTTTGTGGCCTCCGCCGCTGCGGACAAAGACGTCCTGGCCATTAAGCAGACTCTCTATCGCGTCAGCTCGTCGAGCCCCATCATTCAGGCCTTGGAAAAAGCGGCCCAGAATGGTAAGCAGGTCACCGTCCTCATGGAAGTGAAGGCCCGCTTCGATGAAGCGAATAACATCCTCATGGCTCGCCGCCTGGAAAAAGCCGGTGCCCACGTCATCTATGGCCTGGTGGGATTGAAGACCCACTCTAAGTGTACGCTGGTCATCCGCCGCGAAAAGGATGGCATCCGCCGCTATGTCCACGTGGCTACAGGAAACTACAATGCTTCCACCGCCAAACTCTACACGGACCTGGGTATCTTTACCTGCAACGACCACTTCGGCAGTGATGCCTCCGCTTTCTTCAATCTCCTCTCCGGCTACTCGGATCCGCCGCTGTGGGATTCCTTCATCGTGGCGCCTATCAATCTGCGCCAGCGGTCCATGGAGCTTATCGACCGGGAAATTGCTTTCGCTAAGCAGGGCGAACCGGCTCACATGGTGGCGAAGATGAATTCCCTCTTGGATAAGGAAATCATCGACAAGCTTTACGAAGCCTCCCAGGCCGGCGTAAAGATCGAGCTCATCATCCGCGGCATCTGTGTCCTCATCCCCGGCATCCCGGGCCTTAGCGACAACATCACCGTCAGAAGTCTCGTGGGTCGCTTCTTGGAACATAGCCGCGTCTTCTGGTTTGCCAATGGCGGCCGTGAAGAGATGTACATCAGCAGCGCCGACTGGATGCCACGAAATCTCAATGACCGCGTGGAACTCATGGTGCCTGTTCGCGATGCCGACCTCCGCCATCGACTGAAAAACATGGTGAGCATGGAGCTTGCGGACAATCAGAAAGCCCACATCATGCAGTCCGACGGCACCTGGATCAAAGAAATCGCTCCGGAAAATAAAGTAGGCGCCCAAGCCGAATTCCAACGCATTGCCGAGAAACGCGACCGCGACGACGTCATGACCCTGGCCCAGAAAATGGAGCCCTACGTGCCGGTGTTTGGGAAGAAATAATTTTTTAGGGATAGGGGATAAGGGATAAGGCTCGTGCCCTTGCTTCCTCAATTTGTGCAAAGCTAAAAGCTGTGAAATCAAGAAATCGGTTTCACAGCTTTTTGATTTGGGGAATGAGATGGCGCGTTTGCCTGCTTTGCCAAATGCGCCAAGCCCTCTTCTCTGAAGAGGGTGCCCGAAGGGCGGGTGATGAGGTTTAGTAATTAGTGGTCAGCGATTAGTAATCAGGGCGCATTTGGCGCAAGCGAGCCGTTTGGTATAACCGTTAGGTGGGGAAGCAGCCCAATGCGTCCTGACCCCTGACTTCTGACCCTTGATCACTGACTCCTGACCACTAAACCAATAGCGGTAATCGTTCCAAGTAAATACTGACCCCCAGCACATCCTGATCACTAATCACTGATCACTACACCGATAGCCCAAACCCCCTCCCATTAGCGCGGGGGACGCATTACCGTCCAAAAACACACTCTCTTCCACTTTTATCATAAAACAATAACTTTTTTGGGAAGTGAACTTAAAAACAGCAACTATTTAAATATTCAAGTCCCACAATGAAGGAAATGGGTACCTTGAGAAGTGCCAAAGATGGGACAAAAAAGTCCGATCTTCCGGCGGGGGATGCGAGACATACACGTTGACAATGAAAGCGAGGGAGGAGGTGTCCATTTTTCAAAAAGGCGATACGGTGGGGAAATAATGGACTCATGAAATATTAATAT
>CAVEMF010000183.1:0-4214 GCA_963616715.1 Ruminococcus bromii
ATGATACTATCTCATACCCTATCCGACCTGCCAAAGGGCGAGCGCTTTGTCTTTGGCATCGGATTTTTTGATGGATGCCACTTGGGGCATCAGGCGGTATTTGCCGAAGTGAAGGCCCTGGCGGCGGCGAAGAAGGCGCGCCCGGCGCTCATCACCTTCTATCCCCATCCCATGACCGTCCTCGCGCCGGATGTCCATGTGCCGCTGCTTCAAAGCGAGGTGGAAAAGATTTCCTCCATGGAAGAAGCGGGCATGGAGATGGTGGTGTGCATCCGTCCGGATAGAGATTTCCTTTCCCTGCCGGCGGAAAATTTTCTGGGAAATCTGAAAGAAATTCCCGGTCTTTGCGGTCTCGTCACCGGAGAGAATTTCACCTTCGGCCGCGGCGCGCAGGGAAATGGGAAGCTTATGGCTTCTTATTTTGAGGAAATGGACATCACCGTCCGCGTGCTACCGCTCTCGAGCAAAGAGGGCATGGAAATTTCCAGCACCGCCATCCGCCGCGCTATCCATGAAGGCCGCGTGAAGGAGGCCGCCCTTCTCCTGGGCCGGCCCTACACCATCACCGGCGACGTGGTGCACGGATTTCAAAGAGGCCACAGCGTCCTGGGATTTCCTACAGCGAACCTGGAAGTGAAAGAAAACCGCGTCATCCCGGCTGACGGCGTCTATGCCACCCGCGCCGTCGTGGGTGGCCGCGCCTTCTCCGCCATCACCAATGTAGGAAACAATCCCACCTTCGGCAACGAAAAGAAAACCATCGAGACCTTCATTTTCGATTTCGATGAATCCATCTACGGCCGTCCCTTCACGCTGCAGTGGGTGGACCACATCCGAGGCGAAAAGAAATTCGAAAGCCCCGAGGCCCTGGTGGCGCAGATCGAGAGAGATATAGCGGAAGCGAAGATGACGCTATTAGTTTAGGGATAAGGGACAAGGGATAGGGGATAAGGACGCATTTGACTGTAACGGGAGATGCGCCCTTATCCCCTATCCCTGTTAGCGGAAGGAGTCTCCTATGGAAATTCGTGTGTTGAAATATTTTCTCATGATCGCTCGCGAAGAGAGCATCACGAAGGCGGCGGAGCGGCTGCACATCACACAGCCCACCTTGTCGCGGCAGATCGCCCAGATGGAAGAGGAAGTGGGCGTGAAGCTTCTGGATCGCAGCGGGCGGCGGGTGACCTTGACGCCGGCGGGTCTCCTTCTGCGACGCCGCGCCGAGGAGATGCTGGCGCTCTTGGACAAGACGGCGCAGGAGCTTTCCGAAAGCGAAGGTGAGCTGGAAGGAATCCTCCACGTGGCCGGCGGCGACTTGGGGGCTACGGCAGACTTCGTGGCACTTCTGAAAGAATTTCGAGAGCTCCACCCGCTGGTGGACATCGAATATTTCTCCGGCATTTCCACCGACATCATCGAGCGCATGGACCGCGGCCTCACAGATGTGGGACTCCTGGTGAATTCCTATAATTTTGAGAAATACGAATACCTTCCCATTGGGTGGCCCAGAAGAAATGGCATGTTCCTTCCGGCCGCAGACCCATTGACAGAAAAGGAAACCCTCACGCCCAAGGACCTGGAAGGGCAAACGATTTTCCTCACCGGCCGCAAAAATCTCAATAGCGAATTCCGCTCCTGGGCCGGCGACTCCTACAAGAAATACGACCTGGGCATCAATGTGACGCTTCCGAATAACAAAGTGGTGATGCTCCAAGCCGGCATGGGCTGCTTCCTGGCCAGCGAAGGCGTCCTCTCATGCTTAGATGAAAGCCAAATCGTCTGGCGTCCCTTAGAGCCGGTCACTGAGATCCACACCTTCCTCGCCTGGCGAAGGAATCAACCCTTCAGTCCGGTGGCCAGCGAGTTCATCCGATTTATCAAAGGAAAATTGAAATAAAGGGATAAGGGACAAGGGATAGGGGATAAGGGCGCATTTGACTGTAACGGGAGATGCGCCCTTATCCCCAATCCCTTATCCCTTTTTCAATGCATCTCACCCCGCCTTTCCCGCATCTTGCCGGAAAGGCATATTTTTTATCCCCTTTTTCATGGCAAGCATAGAGGCTATGAATGGAAGGGGAGGGGAAGTGCGACGGGAGCGGGGAAAAATATAATAAATTCATGCAGCATTCTGTCGGCAAACTAATAGCCCTCAAGTTATATCATAACTTGAGGGCTATTAGTTTGCGCTTTAAATGTATTATTCAATTTATGATTTCGCTGTATAATCTCTTTTGAACAAGCGATGCGTAACGTTGGTGGTTTAGTAGTCAGTGATCACTGATCACTGATCACCGACTACTACACCTCTATCGCCAAACACTCCAACTTCATAGCAGCAACGGCGCTCACTCCATTTCACCGGCGCCTGATTTTTTCGAAAGGATGATACAGATGATCAATTTGACAGATTTCTTATCGGTCGGGCAGAATGCCATCGCCCGCCGGGTGGTGCAGCAGTCCGATGCTTCGGATAATTATGACAACGATTTCAAAAGCCTTCTGGCGACGCCCCGCCTCATTCACTGGGCCATCGATGCGTCCATCGAAGCCATCGACCCGTACCTTCCGGACGAATACGCCTCCATCGGGCTGTCGGTGAATTTCGTGCACACCGCGCCCACAAGCCTGGGCATGACGGTGACGGTGCACGCTGCCATCGTGGCCATGTCGGACCGCGACGTGACGCTGGAAGTGAAGGCTTGGGACGAGCAAGGGGAAATCGGCCACGGCCTCCACAAGCGCGCCATCGTAGAAAAGCGGGCGGTGCTGGACCGCGCCGAAGAACGCACGCGGCTTCTTCTGATTCGTCAGGCCAATGAGCAGATCAAGGAGATGAAATAAATGGCAACCATACCGGACTCCATGACCGGAGCGCTCTTGCTCTCGGCCATCGACTTTCTCTTGAGCTTTGTATTTATTTCCTTCATCGGTGTGGTGCTCCATTTCTTCCCGCTCTTGAATAAGCTGGGCGAAGTGAAGGAAAGGAAGGACTGACATGGAACTTTTCGAAACGCTTCTGACGGAACTCTTGTACCAGACCGGCCTTCTGGATCTGACCCTTGGAAATCTGGTGATGATCATCGCCGGCTGCGTGCTTCTCTACCTGGGCATCATCAAGAAATATGAGCCATTCCTCTTGGTAGGCATCGGCTTCTCCTGCGTGGTGGCCAATGTGCCGGGCTCCACCCTCACAGCCCCCGGCGGCCTCTTCTACTTTGCTTACCAAGGCGTGGAGCAGCTGATTCTCCCGCCGCTCATTTTCCTTGGCGTCGGTGCCATGACTGACTTCGGTCCCATGATTGCAAACCCCAGCCTCGTCATCTTGGGCGCGGCGGCGCACCTGGGCATCTTCGTGGCCTTGATCGGCGCCCAGGCTTTGGGATTTAGCCTCGGCGAAGCGGCGTCCATCGGCATCATCGGCGGCGCTGACGGCCCGATGGCCATCTACACCACCATGAAACTGGCGCCGCACCTGCTGCCCCAGATTTCCGTGGCCGCTTACTCCTACATGGCTCTCATGCCTCTCATCCAGCCGCCGATCATGAAGCTCCTCACCAATAAAGAGGAACGCAAAATCATGATGAAGCAGCCGCGCTATGTATCTCGTCTGGAAAAAATCGCCTTCCCTATCGTCATGGCCCTCATCGTCAATATTTTCCTTCCGCCGGTAGCACCGCTCATCACCATGCTGATGCTGGGAAATCTGATGCGTGAATGCCTGGTAGTCGGCAAGCTCGCCGAGACCGCGTCCAATACGCTTCTCAATATCGTGACTTTGGTCCTCACCGTAGCCATCGGCTCCACCATGGCAGCCGACACCTTCCTCACCGGGGAAACGATCCTCATCATCTTCCTCGGCCTCGTGGCTTTCGCCTTCGGCACCGGTTCCGGTGTGGTGTGCGCAAAGATCATGAATAAGATTTCCGGCGGCCGCATCAATCCGCTCATCGGCTCCGCCGGCATCGCCTCGGTCCCCATCGCTGCCCGCGTCTCTCATCTCGTAGGCCAGCAAGAAAGCCGCCGCGTCTTCCTCCTCATGCACGCCATGGGCCCAAACCTGGCCGGCGTCTTCGGGACAGCCATCTCGGGGGGCATTATGCTCGCTTTGCTTGGAGGCTAATATGAAAGTGAGGAGTGAGGAGTGAGGAGTGAGGAGTGGAGGTGCGGCGCACAAATCAGGAAGCGCCGCAAGTTTGGAAAGTCGGCGCGTT
>CAVEMF010000183.1:4224-4744 GCA_963616715.1 Ruminococcus bromii
CCAAACCTGGCCGGCGTCTTCGGGACAGCCATCTCCGGCGGGATAATGCTGGCGCTCTTGGGAGGTTAACGCTAGAAGGTTAGTAGTCGGTAGTCGGTAGTCGGTGGTCGGGTCGCATTTAGCGTCATTCACACATATAGCTGTGACCCGTATGTATATGCTAACATCAAGCGAGTCCCGACCTCTGACTACTATGTCGATATCGGTAATCGCTCTATGTGAGTCCGGCGTCAAAAGCGTCCCGACCACCGACTACCGACTACCGACCACTGATCAATGGTCACTCAAAAAGCATTCCCCGACCTGCGGGCACCCCCTTTAAGGAAGTTGGCTTGATCATGACCATTGCCTGCCGGCTGTGTTATCAATAGCTGCTACTGGTCCATATCAATTAAATTTATTAGTCTTACGGAACGTCGAGGAGTAGAATACAGACAGTATACAAGTAATTGAGTTGGTGAATCAGTACCAAGTAAACTTAGGAAGAAAATAAATACACAAGTAGCGAGAGGCTGCGTGT
>CAVEMF010000184.1:0-4717 GCA_963616715.1 Ruminococcus bromii
GTGAATGACAAGGTGGGCAATCTCTCTACCGATAACACCCACAAGGATGCTGACGGAACCAAAATCAACGAATATCATCTGCTCGACAGTGTAAAGAGCCTGGCAGCGAATATGGAAACGGTGGATCAGTACCTGGGTGACGTGAAGTCTCTGGCCGGCGATGGCGACGATGCGATCAAAGATAAAGATGGCAAAGCGATCACTACCGAGGCGCTAGCGAATGGCGGCCTCACTACGGTAATGAAGGTCATGGATGCGAAGATCGGCGACCTGCCCAGCACAAAAGACTACGCGTATAAAGGCGCGATCAAGTCCGGCGCATCGGTGAATGACAATCTGGTGAATATCGATAAGGCCATCGGCACCGATGAGGACTATGGCAGCGAGCTCCACAATATTTCCACCGGCGACAATGTAAGCCTGAAGAAAAATATCGGCGCTCTCGATGCAGCTATCGGCACGACCGCTGACGGTGCTTTCGTTTCCTCCACCAATAGCGTGGGCCAGAACCTAAATGCGCTCGACAGAGGTCTCTCGGACCTGGGCGATCGGGTGAACAAGGTGGGCGCCGGCGCGGCAGCTCTCTCGGCTCTTCATGTACAGGATTTCGATCCGGATGATAAATTCAATCTGGCTGTGGGTTTCGGTCACTACAAGGATGCCAATGCCGGTGCGATCGGTGCTTTCTACAAGCCAAATCGCGATACCACTTTCTCCATCGCTACCACCATCGGCAATGGGGACAACATGCTGAATGCCGGTATTTCCTTCAAGCTGGGCAAGTCTTCTCGTGTGGAAAAGACCATGGTCGTAAAAGCGGACTATGAAGCTCTGCAGCAGAAGGTGGCAGCGCAGGAGAAGAAGCTGGCGGTTCAGGATGCAGAAATCGAAGAGCTGAAGAAGCAGGTGGCTCTCCTGGTGGCTAAGGGCTGAGAATCACTTAGTGTTCAGTGATCGGTAATCAGTGATTAGTGCGCATTTGACTGCGCAGTCAGTTATGCCCAAGCCCTCTTCGCTGAAGAGGGTGCCCGTAGGGCGGGTGATGCGTAGACGTCAGACAATGAGACGCAAGATCGGGAAATGTTCGATGGTCTAGCGTCTCAAGTCTTATGTCTAACGCCTCACGCCTTCCTCCGGCGGGCGGAAGGCGCGAGGCGGGCGGCGTGAAAACATTCCCCTCTTCGCCGGCCGTCTCTCGCGCTCTCCGCCCACCGGAGGAGGGAAAAAGAAAAAGGACCTTTGACTTCGTAAGGAGTCAGGGGTCCTTTTTCTTTTGTGCCGCGGAACGGGGGAGGGATAGTAATCAGTGGTCAGTGGTCAGTGGTCAGTGATCAGGGCGCGTTTGACTGCTGAGCCAATGAGCGTGGGTAGGGCTAGTGGTGAATAGATCCTTCGACTACGCTCAGGATGACTGGTGATGAAAGGCGGATGAGGAACAGGGAGCACTTTCCGCTTGGTATTCAGAAAACCGAACAACCGCCCTGCGGGCGAAAAAAGACGTAGGTACGAATGAGTCAGTAGGCATTCAAAGGGCTGGTGCTGGATAGATCCTTCGACTACGCTCAGGATGACGAAACGGGAGGAGCGCAGGAGAAAGCGGGCGTGCTTAGGGCTGTAGCGGTACGGGGTGCTTTGTGCTTCATCCGTCTTCATCACTAGCCGTCATCCTGAGCGTAGTCGAAGGATCTATCATCGATAGCGGAAAACAGAAAAACTTGACTCAGCAATCAAGCAGGTACCGACCACCGACTACCGACTACCGACTACTGATTACTATTTCCCCTCATCCGGCCCCTGGCACCAACTTTCTCTATGAAGGCAAATAGAGAAAAAACAATAAAAAATTCCGCTGAGATTTCAGCGGAAAATAAATGGAGCGGGTGAAGGGAATCGAACCCTCGTAACCAGCTTGGAAGGCTGGCGCTCTACCATTGAGCTACACCCGCATAAATGGTCGGAGCAGCAGGATTTGAACCTGCGACCCCTTGGTCCCGAACCAAGTGCGCTACCAAACTGCGCTATGCCCCGACAACGTAGATGATTATATCACTCGCTGTATTTCTTGTCAACATTTTTTTTGTGGGAAAGTTGGGAGGAGTGATCAGTGATTAGTAATTAGTAATCAGGGCGCGATTGGTGATAGAGACAGTAAACATGCTTAGGGCTATTGCTGATAGATCCTTCGACTACGCTCAGGATGACGAAACGGGGAGTGCGCTGGAGCCAGTGGCGTGCATAGGGCTGTAGCTGTACGGGGTGCTTTGTGTCTCATCCGTCTTCATCACTAGCCGTCATCCTGAGCGTAGGCGGATCTGTCATCGATAGCGGCAATCATGCTCATTGTCTCCGGCGGTAAACGCGTCCTGATTACTGATCACTGACCACTGACTACTATTATCCATCACCCGCCCTACGGGCACCCTCTTCAGAGAAGAGGGCATATATGAGGAGGCAGCTACTCCTGCCCTTATCCCCTATCCCTTATCCCCTTTATTTATGTTAAAATAACAGCATAAACGGAGGCGCGATATGGAATACACGGATAAGGAATTATTGGAACGGCTTTCGGCGGATTTGAAGCGGCCGGATTTATTGTATGAGAAGGATTACATCCGGGAGGATGGACGGACATCGGACGGGGTGTGGCTTTGCTCGGAGGTGATCGGCGATTATTTGCTGGCGCATCGGGAGCTTTTGAAGCGCGGGGAATTGAATTGGGGCTCGTATCACAATTCCTTTGGCCGCAGCAGTGAGCGGGGCGCGCGGGCGGCGGCGAAGGTGTTGTCGCAGAAGGATTTCTTTCGCGGGATGGCTCTGGATGGGGATCTGAAAATCTTGGATGGCACCACGAAGGAAGTGGGGCATTTTGATTTCATGACTCTCGATAAGGAGGCGAAGTGTCTGACGCTTTTTGAGATGCGGCCATATCCTTTGAAGGAGAGTCCGCTTGCTCGCGTGCTTCGGCTGTGGGCGCTGAAGGAGTCGATCCGGGTGGATAAGCTGACGGAGCTTTTGGGGCTCGCGCAGGCGCCGCGGATTTCTGTGGTGACGCTGGTGACCGGCTCGCCCAATGATCGCTATGGCAGCGGCAAGGAGGAGGAGCCTTGGCAGGTGAAGCGGCTGGGGATGCTCCTTGGCGTGTCGCTTCTGTATCTTTTCCACGGGGTCCACGGTACGGTGGTGAATGGGATGATGCCGGCGCCTTTGCAGATGACGAAGCGGGAGCTTTTGGCACGGCTGGAGGAGGACGCGGCGCATCCGGAGCTGCTGTATCAGAAGGACTATGTGAATAGCTTCGCCATCACCAGCGACAGCGGCGAGACGGTGTGCGCGGTGATTTCCTCTTGGCTCACGGCTCATCGGGATATCTGGATGGCGGTGCCGCGGGGGCTGTACCGGCTCCTGGAAGGAAATCGGATGAATCTGTCCGAGAAGGATCCGTATTTCCAAAAAATCAGAAAGCAGAAGGTGCTGCCGCCTTTCGGGAAGGTTTTGCCGGTGGGGCTTCTCTTCCTGGGAAATCGGTCCCAGCAGCTGGGAAGGCCGTCGCTTCTTGTGTACGATGGCCGCGAGGATGGGCCGGCGCCTTACTCGATGGTGCGGGCGGTGGAGAAGGTGGATAGCTCCGATGCGTTGCTTCGTAGTGTGCTACGGGCGTTCACGCATCTTCTCTTGGTGAATCGGGAGAAGCTGATGCAGGACTTGAAGCTCCCGGCGGATACGACGCTGGAAATGCGTCTCCTGGTGGAAAAGGGGACGCCACAGTATGAGCTCTTCCTCCGCGACCTCCCGGCCTTGGAGCCTCTCATGAAGGCCATGGGCGTGGGCCTCATGGTGCTCGAAGAGGGGTACGAGGCGATGTACTGAGGTGGGGCGTTTAACGCTGGGGGGAACGCTCGGTAATCAGTGATTAGTGGTCATTGATGATAATTACCTAATAATGAATATTATTAAAAGATGGAAAACTTTTGATAACACCAGTTGTGGATTGTTGTTCACAGATTAGAAGAGGCACCTTGTATGAATATAACGGTATATAATGAAGTAAAATCCTTGGCAAATAAGTATGCGGAAGAATTGCAATTGCAGGTAAATTCACGCATTGATGAAATGAGGAACGATGATAATTCGCATTATCTGGTATATCGTGTTTTGGGCGTATCTGATGAGGAGGGAAATTTAATAGATCTTTATTAAAACAAAGGTAGATTTCTATACAAATACGCTGGCGCGTTCCTTGAAGAAGCGGCTATTATATGTATGAAACACAAATACCCTGATGCCAAAAAAGTTAGAATCCCAAATACATTAGGAGTACGTCCTAAAACATTTGAAATTGATTGCCTTGTTGACGCTTTGGCGCACGAAATTAAGTG
Source organism: Ruminococcus bromii (assembly GCA_963616715.1). Classification (GTDB taxonomy): domain Bacteria; phylum Bacillota; class Negativicutes; order Veillonellales; family Dialisteraceae; genus Dialister. The sequence goes on from CAVEMF010000184.1 coordinate 4,377, forward strand.
GAGAGATGCTACAACTGATGGCGATCATATTGCCAAAGAATATACGCGGGTTAAAGTTGTTAAAGAAAAAGGATACACTCCGATAAGAGTCATGTTTTATTATCCGCAACGTTCACAGGCCCAAAGAATTCAAGAAGCGCTGGAGACTCTGTATTTAGGCATTGGTGGGAAATACTATTACGGTGATTATGCATGGAGTTATATTAAGGATTTTACAGGAATTGACTTATTGGAGATTCTTGAGAAAATTGCAGAATCAAGGGGAATGAAATGATATATCAAGATGATTGCTTAAACGTTTTAAAATCACTTTCAGATACGTCAATAGATATGATTTATCT
>CAVEMF010000185.1:0-1778 GCA_963616715.1 Ruminococcus bromii
TTCATTTGCAAATATTGCTTTTCTTTATGCTATAATGAGGCCAGATAGATTTTCATTTCATGAAAACCACAAGGAGGCTTTATTATGGAAATCAAAAAAATTCTCGTGCCGATTGACGGCTCCGACGCATCTAAGAACGCAGTGGCTTATGGCGCTGAATCCGCTAAGGCTCACGGCGCTGAACTCATTCTCGTCTGCATCGCTGATGTGAACAGCGCGGCTTATCCGATCATGGGCGTGACCTTGGATAAATTCGGCTTCTCCAACATCAAAAAGAAAGCAGAGTCCATGATGGAAGCTGCTAAGGCCGAAGTCCCGGAAGGCGTCAACTGCAGCACCCGTGTGGAAACCGGCATCCCCGGCAGCGCGATTGCTTCCATCGTCGAAGAAGAAAAGATCGACATGGTCGTCATGGGCAACAGCGGCAAAGGCGCTGTGTCCTCCTTCGTCATGGGCAGCGTCAGCCAGTACGTGATCCATCACGTCAAGTGCCCGGTCCTCGTTGTAAAATAAAATTGGCAAAAGAAAAGAGCCGCGGTCTCGCGCGGCTCTTTTCTTTTTTGCAAATTAACGCTATTGGTTTAGTGATCAGTGATTAGTGATCACTAAACCAATAGCGTCCAAATCAATATTCCACTTCCATCAGACACAATCCCAGCGCCGGTGCGGTGAAGCCGGCTTGGCTTCGGTCTTTGGCGGCAAGGATCTTTTCCATGTCCGCCGGATTTCTTTTGCCCTCGCCCACTTCCACGAGAGTGCCCACGAGGATGCGGATCATATTCTGCAAAAATCCATCGCCGTAGAAATCAATGGCCAGCTCGCCGCGCGCTTCGGTGAAAGAAATTTTTTCCACCGTGCGGACAGCGGACTTTTTCATTTTTTTATTTCCACAGAAAGACGTGAAGTCGTGAGTGCCCGAGAGGAGCGCCGCGGCTTTTTTCATGGCGTCCATGTCCAGCGCCTCACCGAGCTGCCACACGTAGCGACGATCAAATACATTCTTTTCACTGCCCACGCGGATGCGGTAGCGATACCATTTTCTCCTCGCTGAGAAGCGGCTGTGGAAACGCTCGCCCGCCTCTCGCAGGGATGAGATGGCAATGTCATCGGGAAGGAGCCGATTGATTTCATCCATAAGCTGTGCCGGCGGGAAGACGGAGGAGAGATGCACATTGGCCCGCTGCCCCCTTGCATGGACGCCGGCATCCGTCCGCCCGGCGCCGATCACCTGCACCTCTTCGCCGGTGAAAGAGTGAAATGCTTTTTCCAATTTTCCCTGGATGGTCTCCCCGGTCCGGCTCTGCCGCTGCCAGCCCTCATAGCGCCCGCCGTCGTAGGAGACGATGAAAGAGTAGTTCATAATTTTCCTCGCTATTTTAGTTCAACATACAAGCACACACTGAAGTGAGAAGGGAGGAGGGAGGAGTGGTGGCGCGGCGCACAAATTAAGAAGCGCCGCAAATTGGGAAAGTCAGCGCGCGAACTTGCTCCCCCACTACCGTTATCCGTTTACCGTGTAACCGTTTACCGACTCTTTTACCGATAGCGAGCCATAGAGCGATACGCCTTTCTACGTAAGAGCTTATCACACCATGGCTCGCTATCAGCAGTACGCACGGTGAACGGTTATACGGTAAACGGTTCACGGTAGTGGGGAAGCAGCAATACGCGTTCACCTATTTCAAAAACTCGCGCCGCTTTATGAATTGATGCGGCGCCCCTCCACTCCTCACTCCTCCCTTCTAACTCCTCACTCAGCGTTTTCTTTTATTCTACCA
>CAVEMF010000185.1:1788-4698 GCA_963616715.1 Ruminococcus bromii
CCCGGTCCGGCTCTGCCGCTGCCAGCCCTCGTAGCGCCCGCCGTCGTAGGAGACGATGAAAGAGTAGTTCATGATTTTTACCTCGATTACTTTTTTCTGTTTAGTAGTCGGTAGTCGGTGGTCGGTAGTCGGGGCGCGTTTGACGCCAGAGCATACTTAACAGTGTCACCTATATGTGTGTTCTGGCGTCAAGTGCGGCCCGACTACCGACCACCGACCACCGACTACTGATCACTGATCACTAACCACCAGCAACACATTTCCTTTATTCTACCACATCCCCAAATATGCTATAATAAAGTAACTTGTAGGAGAAGAGCCAAAAACTTTTTTACCTTCTATTTCAGAAAGAGAGTGATTTCAAATGAAAAAAATGTTGATTACTTTAGGTCTCACCGCCGCTATCGCTGCCGGCGCTATGTCTGTTTCCGCCCAGAGCCTTTGGAAATACAATGAAACCATTTCCATCGACATGCAGGAGACCAGCATCAAGAAGACCACCAATGGCCATGAAATCCTGAACTTCGTTGCCATCGAAGCCATCGACGGCGGCACCTGCACCTACACCTACGCTTACGACCGTACCGCCGGCACCATCCAGATCGTTGAGATGGAAAAGGAAACCAAGAAGCTCCACTACAAGAGCAACTTCACTCCCACCTCCGTCAACTCTTCGAACCCGGTCGTTCGCGCACGCGCTCAGATGGCCGAAGCTGTGTACCAGAAAAAAGTAGGACATAAGAAATAATGGATCCCATCAACACACCGGAAGAAATCGGCCGTGACCTGGTCCACTTCATCGCCAAGTCGCCTTCCATGTTCCACGCAGTAAAGGGCATCAAGTCCGCGCTTCTCTATGCAGGCTTCACAGAAATCCGCGAAGAGGACAGCTGGCACATCGAGAAAGGCGGCAAGTATGTGGTCACCCGCGGCGGCAGCGCCCTCATGGCCTTCACCATTCCCGAAGGAAATGCCGAAGCCTTCCACATCACCGCTGCCCACTGCGATTCTCCTACCTTCAAAATCAAAGAAAATCCGGAGCTCCATGACGGCCCCTATGTACGCCTCAATGTAGAAGGCTACGGCGGCATGCTCATGAGCACCTGGCTCGACCGTCCCCTCTCCGTGGCCGGTAGGCTCATCGTCACCGAGAATGGCCATCTGGCTGAAAAGCTGGTGGCTGTAGACGGCACTATGCTGGTGATTCCAAACGTAGCCATCCACATGGACCGCAGCGTGAACCAGCACAAAGAGTGGAAAGTGCAGAAAGACATGCTCCCGCTCTACGGCATGAATGGCGGCAAGACCCCCTTCATGGACGTAGTGGCCGCCGCTGCCAAAGTGAAAGCCGAAGACATCCTCGCTCACGACCTCTTCCTCTACAGCCGCGTGCCCGGCACCCTGTGGGGCGAAGAGAAAGAATTTATTTCCTCGCCAAAGCTTGACGACTTGCAGTGTGCTTTCTCCTGCTTCCGCGGCTTCACCCAGGGCAAGAAGGAGAAATATATTTCCCTATATGCTCTCTTCGACAATGAAGAAGTGGGAAGCGCTACCGCCCAAGGCGCCGGCTCCACATTCCTCCACAATGTGCTGACCCGCCTCTCCATGAGCCTGGGCTACTCCTATGACGAGACCATGGCCATGATCGCGCGGAGCTTCATGATCTCCGCCGACAACGCCCACAGCGTCCACCCGAACCATCCGGAGTACGCCGACCCGGGCAACCGCCCCGTCATCAATGGCGGCATCGTGGTGAAATATAGCGCCGCGCAGAAATACGCCACCAATGCACTCTCGGCGGCCTACTTCCGTAAGCTCTGCAAGGATCATGACATCCCCACCCAGACCTTCACCAACCATAGCGACAACCCCGGCGGCTCCACGCTGGGAAATATTTCCAATACCCGCGTGGCTATGCCCACCGTGGACATCGGCCTCCCGCAGCTGGCCATGCACTCCTCCTACGAAACCGCCGGCGTGAAAGACACGGCGTATCTGGTGGAGGCAGTCAGTGCTTTCTATGAGTAAGATAGCGGTTTAGGGATAAAGCACACTTCGCATTTAGTTAGGAGTTAGGAGTGAGGAGTGGTGGTGCGCCGCATCAAATTGGAAGGCGGCGCAAATTTTTTAATAAAAATCCGTAAACCTGCTCTCTTATAGCTAGGAGCTTGGAGCTTGTAAGCTCGCCCCACGAGACGCCGGGAGAATTGGAGGGGGATGTCAGCGCGCGTATCTGCTTTCCCACTACCGTTATCCGTGTAACCGTTCACCGAGCATGCTTCAGCTTACGGGAGCTGGAGAACAAGTCACTATTTCGAAGCAGGGCGATGCTCCATTTCCTGCAATCATCAAAAGAATCGGTTAACAGTTATACGGTAAACGGTTCACGGTAGTAGGGAGGGCTGTATGCGGGTGCTACATATCTCTATCACCGAACGCGCTCATTGTCTCTAGCCGAGCTCCAAGCTCCTAGCTCCTAGCTATGACGAAGCAGGTACGCGCCCCACCGACTACCGACCACGAATAAAAACAGCAGTCATCGAAAACTATTCGATGACTGCTGTTTTTGTTTGCCAATCAGAAGCTATATCTTGCTGCCAAGGTATAGGTCCTGCCATCGCCGATGTAGTAGTGGCTGGTGGAAATGTCTTTATCGTAATATTCTCTGTCCAAGAGATTTTCGATGGAAAACTGCAGGGAGAAATTTTTATTGAACTGATATGTACTGTTCAGGTTCAAGAGGAAGTACGCGTCTCTGGCTTTGAAGCAGCCGCTCTGCATGCCTGCCTCGGTGCGGTCGGAGATGAACATGCCGTCCACATTCACCGTCCACGGATCTTTGTGGAAGGTGGTGCCCAGGTGGAGCAGGTGCCGTGGGATATCGTAGTCCTTTTCTCCTTCGATTTTCCC
>CAVEMF010000186.1:0-4696 GCA_963616715.1 Ruminococcus bromii
ACCCTTGGAGAAGGGTCGCGCAAAGCGCCGGATAGAAATGCGCCATAGGCGCATAACCAGCAGTAGCGGTATCACGCAAAGCCTTATGCAAACATCAGCATGCTTTAGGCTAGTGCTGAGCATGCGCCTTCGGCGCATTTCTATCCTCCGCTAACGCGCGCCCCTTCTCCAAGGGGCTACGGATTAAGGCTTGCGTAACATTATCATTCTAATTGCTGGTATTTAAATTCTTAATCGCTTTACACACTATGTCAGATTTTCTGTTTCTCTACTTTTTACGCGCTCCTCTATGACATTCATGATATACTGACACACATTTTTCAAATTGTGATCCACCTCCAAATTAGAAAAGCGAAGTACGAGTATCCCATATTTCGCCAGCCTTGTAGTCCTGACCTTATCATATTGCATACCGTCTAAAGAATAATGCCCTGCGCCATCCACTTCTATGACCAACCTTGCCTTCCTGCAGAAGAAATCCACAATATAGTTTTCGATAACATATTGCCGATACACTTGCACAGAAGCGTGTTTCAAGCAAGCATTCCAAAGTAAATTTTCCTGCGGTGTCATACGCTTTCTAAGCGCTTTGGCCTGGGCTTTCATCTTTTCGTCTTGCGGAATGTACATATAGAGCCCCCTGCAGAATCAATTCTGTTCAATTAAGAACGTTAAATACCAGCAGCTAGAATGATTATGCTGCGCAAGCGTTAGGGAGTAGCTCCTTCTCCAAGGGTCTACTCACGTAGGGCCAGCGTAACAATAATTTGCTGACGGCTAGCAGCTTCGCTCCATTTCCCGCTATCGTCAAACGAGTCGGTTTACGGTTACACGGTAAACGGTTCACGGTAGTGAGAAAGCAGGTAAACGCGTCCTGATCACTGATCACTAGAATCTCACAACCCCGCAAGGTACTCCCCGATCCTCTCCCCCAGTCGCTTACTGCTTTCGCCGCCGGGCGAGAGGGGAATGAATTTCAGGCTGTAGTCCTCGTCCGCTCCGCCGGGGACTTCTCTGGGGAAGATGGCCCAGACTTCTTTGACCGGGCGGCTGTCTCTTAGGGACTCGGCTTCGGTCATATTTCTATAATATTTCGTATTCATATCCCGATAGGCGTTGAACTGGCGGCGCAGGCCTTCGCCGCGGTTCTCGTCTTGCCACAGGTAGAGGATGTCTCGGTACTTGAAGTCCACCACCAGAGACCCCAGGTAGAGGCCGGCGCGGTAGGAGTCCAGGCGCAGGTCCGGCTGGCGGTGGGCGTTATTTGTATAGAGAGGATTCCGCTCGCGATCGGTGTCTGCCGAGGCGGCGGGGATGATGGCGTCGTAGGTGAGGTGGATTTCCTCGTCGCCCTTTTTCATGAGGATCACGGTGCCACTCTCCAGGGCGGTGAGACGGTAGCGGCCGTCCTCTTTCACCACGGAGACGCCTTCCTCCACTTCCCAGCCCAAGGCCGAGAGGGCTTTCACGAATTGGAGAAAGCCCCAAAGCTCATAGAGTTTGTCGGTCCGCTTCCACTGGAATTGGTAGAAATCGGAAACGGAGAAACTTTGCGTGGGATTTTCCAAATTTTTGTGCAGATCATAGAGGAGCGAATACCGCGCATCGCAGAGCACTGTCAGGGGCACGCGGGCGGGCATTTCGTTTTTCGTTTCCTCGAACCACGCGGCCTGGGTGACCTGGTGGATGCCGCTCTTGATGCGCTGGGCGCGGGCCTTGTAGTCGCGGAATTTGGAAAGCGACGACTCGGCGCGGCGATACTCCTGGTTCTGCTTGTATGGGAGGAGCTCCTGCTGCCGCTTCTCCAATTTCTCCATGTGGCCGTCGATTTCATGGACGAAGCGAGTGAGGCTGCGGTCGAGCCGCGAAAGAATGGCTTTAGCGAAGCGATTCTCCACTACGTCATAGGACATGTCGGTGTAGGTCACCAGCTGGGCCGCCGTATTTCTTGGCCGCAGATATTGGGGCGGGATGTGAGAGCCCGCAGGCGCGACGCCGGTGGCGGAAATCTTCTTCTGCTTCAAGACCAGCCGCCGGTTCGCGGTGTGGGACAGCTCGGAAAGCACATGCACCACCATCTGATACCGGTCGCTGATGGTGTAGAAGCGGAGCAGCATGTCGGTGGCCAGCGTGAGGCTGCCCTCCATGTTTTTGGAAATATGGATGCTCTTTCGCATGAAGTCGAAGGAAAGATTTTTGATTTCCTCCACCAATTCCTCGCCCATGTCCTGCCAGCTCTGCTTGCCCAGGTATTTCGGAAGGATTTCCAAAAGCCCGTACCACGAGCGGCCGCGGCCACTGACCGTGAGGACGTAGTAGCCCGGCACGAGGGGGAAATCTTCGCCCCGAAAGAGCAGCACGTCCCGCCCGCGGGCGGGGCGGATGTAGGTCTGCTCCTCGATGCGCTCTTCGCCGGGGATGGTGACGATGTCCAGGCCGTCCATGGTGAAGCGGAAGTCCGGCGGCGCCTCGAAGTGGAGATACACATCCTGGTTCTCCGTGATCTTCATGGCCGGCTCCCGGTCCAGGAGCCCTTCGGGATGGGAGGAGAAATCGGAGAAAATCTCCGTCTGCCCCTCGCGCCTTCCCAAGGCCACGGTGAAAGGCCGCTTAGAGGGTGTAGCCATAGAGTTTCAGCTCCCCTGCTTTGCGCTTCAAGACCTTCGTGGCCTCCATGAATTCCGACAGATTTTTGTAGCGGCCCAGGATGGAGGGAAGGCTCCCTTCCAGATTTCCTTTCTCATTCTGCGAAAGGAGAGCGGCGATCTGATCCGCCGAGCCGCGAAGCTTGGTCAGCACGCGCTGCACCAGCTGGGCGTCCAAGCCCTCGCCGCGAGAAACCCCGCAGTCCTCGGGGATGTTCTCCAGGTAGCGGCCCATCTGGGACGCCACACGGAAGCCGATGCCATAAGGCACGCCGCTCTTGGCGAAGGCATCATTCAGCGCGTCCAGAAGGTCCAGCTCCTTGTCGGAGAGCCCCATGCCTTCCTTCACCCGGAAGCTGTCGTAAAGCGCGGCGGAAATTTCTTTGTACTCCTTCTTCGCCTCGCCTTTCAAGGTGAGGAGGTCGCGGAACCGGCGCTGATGGAGAGTGATCACATTCGCGCGGTCCAGGATCTTATCGGAGAAATGGCAAGTGGACTCGTCCACATTGATGGTGCCGGTGAAAATCACATTCGCCCCCACCGTGATTTCCGCCGGATACTTGTCGCTATTATAAATCCGCGGCGCCAGCGACGGGTTGTAGAGGCGGATGGTGGGATCCTTCTCCTTTTCCAGGGCGGAAATAAACTGGGCGAAATAGTGCTCCACCCGCGCCAGATTCATTTCGTCAAAGCAAAGGATGTACTGCTTCTCCGGATGCCGCTCCGCTTCGATGAGAAGCTCCGCAAGCCCCGTGTCCGCGCTGCGGTACACCATATTTTTCATATCCACATAGCCCAAAAGGTCGCCGTCGTCCATCCAAGACGGGCGCACCGGCAGCACCCGCACCTGCGCTTCGGGAAGCCCCAGGGCGCGGCCGTAGAGACGCACCAGCGCCGACTTGCCGATGCCGCTTCGGCCCGACAGGATCACCAGGCGCGAGGATTTCATGGAAATATGGAAATGAAGCAGATCCTTTTCATCATAGAGAAGCCCGTCAGCGGCAGCAGCTTCCGTGAGACGAGAAAGGAAATCCGATTCGCCAAATGGCTTCTTCGGGGCAGGCGCCGGCGCAGGAACTTCGATGCTTGCCTTCGGCGCTTCCTTCTTCTCTATATGGATGGGCGCCGGATTTCTATCGGAGCGAATCAAAGAATCCGCCACCAAATCGGCGACTCTTTCATCCTCCTCGCTGTCCATCCCTTCGAACGGATTTCTCGTGACCCCGCAGGCCCTGAGGAGCTCGCCGTCTCCCGGCACCGGACGAAGCTTGCCGCGAAGGTCCGCCAAATATTTCCGCGGCACGAACCACAAAGGACTTTCCTCGCAGCGAATGATGTGGGACAGGAGCTCCGAGCTCCGGCTATCCACCAACGCAAAGCCCAGCAATGTGTCCTCAGTGGTAGGGCGGAAATACGCGCCGCCCTCGCCCACCACGCGGGAGTCAAAGGCATCGCTCCCCATGGGCGCAAAGACCACCCAGGGACCGATTTTATTTTCAAAATTTTCCGTGGCCGCAATCACCATAGGGCAAGGACACTCGTTATTCCAATAGCGCTTCGACATGCCGGGGATCGGCTTATTCTGCAAGAGATGGCGGCAGAACTTATTGATGTCCCCGCCAAAGACCGGCGCCTCCAAGGTGCCAAAGGCCGGGATGGGATAATAGTCCCCGTCCTCATCCATGAAAAGCGTCCGCCCCTCCTTCACCATGTCATCCAGGACGAAATATTTATTGTTGCGGAGCACCGGCGTGAAAGAAACAAAGCAGTCCCCAAAGATGGACTCCAAATTCGCCAGCGCCGCCGACTCGTCCTCGAAAGCATTGTACTCAAATCCGATGCGGCTCATGAATCCCGTGAAGCCAAAGTGCGCGCCGTCCTCAAAACCTCTGGGCAGCGGCGACACCGGATCCACAAAGAAACGGAAATCCTTCACACCCGCCTGCGGCGTCGCACCTTTCACCATGGGACGCACACGCCCAAGCACCTTGCCATCCGCCGTGCGGACAGAATTGTCCTGATAAAAATTTGCCATATTCTTTTTTCCTTTC
>CAVEMF010000187.1:0-218 GCA_963616715.1 Ruminococcus bromii
AGCCCTATGCACGCCCACTGCCTCCTTCGCCACTCCCGTTTCGTCATCCTGAGCGTAGCCGAAGGATCCACCCGCTCTAGCCCTATACACGCCCACCGCCTCCGCCGCCGTCCCCCGTTTCGTCATCCCGAGCGTAGCCAAAGAAAAAAGACCGGCCTTTCGCTTACAGGAAGTGAAAGGTCGGTCTTTTTTTAGTCTCGCACGGCTTCGATGACGCC
>CAVEMF010000187.1:269-2347 GCA_963616715.1 Ruminococcus bromii
TCTCGTTTCGTCATCCCGAGCGTAGCCAAAGAAAAAAGGCCGGCCTTTCGCTTACAAGAAGTGAAAGGTCGGTCTTTTTTAGTCTCGCACGGCTTCGATGACGCCGTCGGGGTCGATGGTGGTGATGCGATTTCTTCCTCTGCCTTTGGAGATGTAGAGGGCGTTGTCGATGCGTTTGGTGAAGCTGCTGTGGTCTTCTTCAAAGCCGGAGGTGGTGATGCCGAAGCTGGCGGTCATGGGGAAGCGGCCAGGTACATCGGAGGTCCGGCTTAGGTCTTTTTTCATGGCTTTGGCCACGGCGATGGCGGTGGTCATGGCGGCACCGGGGAGGATGACCACGAATTCATCGCCGCCCCAGCGGCCGGTGGCGCCCATGAGGGAGGCGCGGTTCTTCATGATGTCGGCCATGCGGCAGATGGCCCGGTCGCCGGCTTCGTGGCCGTAGGTGTCGTTGATTTCTTTGAATTCGTCCAGGTCGATCATGATGGCGGATACGGGGATGCCATTCTCTTTGGCATTGTCCATGCAGCGGGTGAGCTCTTGTTCCAGGGCGCCGCGGTTCAGAAGGCCTGTCAGGCTGTCGTGGGTGGCGGCGATGCGAAGGGCATCCTGGGCGGCAGTGAGCTCTGTCATGGCGGTGCGGATGAAGGCGGCCATTTGCAGGAGATGCTGCAGCTCCAGGCTGAGATGCACCGGTAGGAGCCGGGGGCGAGGCTTTTCTTTTTTATTTCCTTCGCGGAAGGCGGTGACGCAGCCGGTGAGGTGGGCGCCGATGAGCCGCGTGCCGGAGCGATAAATTTCTCCGTGGGCGTAGGCCCCGTGGAGGGGCGCGATGGCGCTGTAGTTGCGAAGGACATCGTCCAGGTTTTGCTTAAGGTAGAGGAGCCTGGCGACGCAGCTGATGGCGTGAAGGCCATCGGGCGCAAAGTCGATGAGTTTTTCCCAGATGGCTTTGGTTTCTTCAAACATGGTCTCCGGGTCGCCGTAGGAGACTTGCATCTTTTCGCCGACTTTGGTGGAAATATTAAATATGAGTCCCCCGTCCTTCGTGCGACCTTGGGGGAGGTGTGCATGGGTATCGCCGTGGTTCGTATGGATCAGCGGGAATGGGAGGGACTGCTCCTGGAAATCCTTGACATGGATGTAGCGGTCGTAGAAGAAGACTGCCGGCTGGTGGTCCAGCTCTTTGATGACCATGGGGCCGTCCATGGCGGTGATGGTGAGCTTGCGGCTCAAGGGCTGGAATCCGAACACGTGCTCCGCCATGATTTCTATGTCGCCGGTGTATACCCTGAGCACATAGCCTGAGAGCGAGAGGAAATCTTTGGTAAACACATAGGTATCCTTCGGCCAGGTCTCGCTGTCGGCCACGGCGCCCCAGATGGGAAGGTCCGGCCCCAAGGCGTCCAGGCATGCCAAAAAGGGCTGGAAATCGGAGAATTCCTTTTCGTCCTGGGCGGTGAGGATCTCGATCCCTGCCACGTGAGGGAGACGAGAGAGCTCTTGCAGGAAGCGGAGCCCTATTTTCTTTTCTTCGCCTCGGGCCACGTCGTAGGAAAAGGTATGCACCTCTGCCTTTTCGAAGACGTCGAAAAGGATCACCGTGCGGCGCTCCGCATTTCGTCCATGGGAAATACCAGCGATCGATGTCATCCCCGAGAGCGCAGCCTGCGGGAACGCAGTGGTGAGCCGCTCGGTGAGGGCGGCGATCTTCTCCGCGCCCCATGGCGTAAAGACGGAAATCAAAACCTGCCCTTGCGGCGAGAGATGGGTCACGTCGTCGATCACATGCCCCAGCTCCGAAAGGTCGGAAATGCTGTAGGAGTATTGTTTCATAGGGGGAGACCTTTCATTAACAAGTAGTGGGTTAGTGGTCAGTGGTCAGTGATTAGTGATCAGTGATCAGGGGTCAGTGATCAGGGCGCGTTTTACGTTATAGGGAAATAGAGCATTTTCCTGCTATAGTAATGCTATTGAGTTAAGGATTTTATGCTGAGGGTTAGCATAGATTTGTTGGTCTAGCTCTACGTGAGTAGACCCTTGGAGAAGGGTCGCCCGATAGGGCCGGATAGAAATGC
>CAVEMF010000187.1:2357-4673 GCA_963616715.1 Ruminococcus bromii
CGCGCGCCCCTTCTCCAAGGGGCTACGGATTAAGGCTAGTGCAACATAAGTTATTCTACCTGCTGGTATTTAAACTTAACTTAATAGCATTACATCCAGGAAGGGGGTAAATGCGATAAATGAGTCCAGCGTCAAACGCGCCCAGATCACTAATCACTGATCACTAATTACTAAACCGATAGCTTATCACCGATCACTTAATCATTTCACTTCAATGACCTTTCCCTCGCTATCCAAGAGGATCACTTGATCTCGTCCGGCGCTCTTGGCCATGTAGAGGGCGTTGTCCATGCGTTTATAGAAATTTTGCTCTGTCTCGCCGTCGAAGGAGGTGGTGACGCCGAAGGAGGCGGTAAAGAGCTCTTTCCCCGGCAGGATGTCGATGGCGTGGAAGGCTTTGCGGAGCCTTTCTGCTACCCTGGAGGCCGCGGCAAGATCGGCACCGGGGAGGAGGATGACGAATTCATCGCCACCCCAACGGCCGGCGGCATCGGTGGGACGGATCATATGATTCATGGTTTCCGATACCCGAAGGAGGATCTCATCGCCCATGTCATGGCCGAAGCGGTCGTTCACCGTCTTGAACGAGTCCAGGTCCACCATGATGGCCGAGAAGGGCACCTGCCGCATGCGCATATCGCCGATGTGGCGCACCAGGAGCATTTCGATAGAGCCGCGGTTCAGAAGACCGGTGAAGCTGTCGTGGGTGGCGGCGAAGGAGAGCTGCTTCTGCGTTTCCTGCAGCTCCTTGGTGGCTTCCGTGATGAAGGTGGCCAGCCGCTGGATGGTAGAGAGCGTCTCATTCAGCACCACCGGATCCTCCGGTGCGAAGAACTGATGGGGCAGCGGTGCATCGGATTCACGCAGGGCCATGGTGATCAAAGTCATATTGGTGGCGTAAATCGTCCTCCCGATGCGGATGATTTCCCCGCTCACATAGCCGCCCGGGGCCGGCGCGATTTTGAAATATTCCGAAAGGATCTGGCTCGTCGCTTCTTTCAGGAAAAGCCGCCGCGTCATGCAGGAAAAGAGCAGCATCCCCTCCGGCGCAAAGTCACGGAATTTGCTCAGCACCTGCTGGCTGGCCTGGATGATTTGGTTCGGGTCGCCGTAGGCCATCTGCACCTCATCGCCCTCGCGGCAGCTCGTATTCAGCAGGATGGCGCCGTCGCCTCGAGAGTCCAGAGGCTGCGTGGCCAGCTGCACCCCATCCACCGTGCGTACCAGTGGAAATGGCAGCGCGGAAGGCGAAAAGTCCACGCTGTGCAAATATTTCTGATAGAAATACACCGCCGGCTTGTGGTCCAGCTCCTTCACGATCAATGGCCCCTCGGTGGCGGTCACCTTCATCACATGGCCCAAAGGCTGCCAGCCCATCACCGAGCGGGTCAGCACCTTCACCTGTCCCGAGAAAACGATGGTGAGGATCCCTTTGGACAGTATGCCGTGAGCGTCGAAGACATAGGTCCCATCATTGGGCACATAGGCATCCGCATAGCCGCCCACCACCGGCACATTCGTCGGCAGCCGGTTCAAAGCGTGATAAAAAGGGTCCAGGTCGTGGTACTGCTGGGTAATCATCAGCGCCACCGCTGCGGCATCCTTCAACCGGCAGAAAGCATACACATCCTCGCCGATGTCTCCCACCGAACGCTGAGAGAAATCGTACAGCAGTGCATGCACCTGGCTCGATGTGAAATATTGCATGGACACCACCGTCTGGCGCAGCAGCACATGGCCGCCCTGAATCCCGCCGGACGTGGTCATCCCCGCGATCTCCGCCGTAGGAAATGCCGCGCGAAAAGCGTCTACCATGCCGCGGATAGCCGCCGGCTCATTCCAGTGGGTGAAGATGGTGATCAAAAGCCGATGCTCTCCGATCTCACCGGTCGGGAGCTCCCCTTTGAAAAAGGAAATACAATCCTTCGTATCTCCGGTCGCGCGTAATACATAAGTCCGTTGCAGCATAATGGGCCGCCTTTCTTTTTGATCGTGTCACCGTCCACCCAACCAAAAAGAAGAAAAAACTTTCGGGGGTAAACTTATGTTTAGAAGTGTTGCAGGGGTGAGAAATATCTAATCCTTATACGATGGAGGGATGTGGAAATTACAAATTTTGTGAGTTATTTCGATTGGGGAATAGTGATCAGTGATCGGTGATCAGTGATCAGTGATTAGTGATCAGGGCGCCATTAGCAAATGAGGCAGTGAGCATGCTGGACGCTGGCGGTTTTAGTAGTCAGTCGTCGGGGCGTTTTTTGGCGCTAGCCTCATTCATCGCTTTTACCCCCTTCCTCCGGAAGGGGGGCAGGGGGG
>CAVEMF010000188.1:0-4665 GCA_963616715.1 Ruminococcus bromii
CTTGACGCTAGTGCATGCATAGAGACATTTACCGCTGTCGGCTGAGTGGTCGGTGGTCGGTAGCCTTCGCGCTTGACGCTAGCCCCATTCAACGCTTTTACCCCCTTCCTTCGGAAGGGGGGCAGGGGGGTTGGGCGAGGAAGCAGGTACGCGCGCGAAGCATCACCTGCCCTTCGGGCACCCTCTTCAAGGAAGAGGGCTTGCATGCGGAAGCAGCCAAACGCGTCCTGATCACTGACCCCTGATCACTGATCACTAAACCGATACTGTATTTCCCTGTACCACCCTACAGAAAAATTTGATAGAGCACCAAAGCCCCGCTTGCGTCGGGGCTTTTGCATTTGGCGAAATAGATTTCCTTTTTTCAAGTGGAAAAAGGTGTATAATAAAGGCAAGTGTACGAAACGAATCGAAATAGAAACATATGCCCGAAAGGAAGGCGCGGCTTCTCGCCGGTGCCCGCTACTCTCTCTCCGGTAAGTCGTCCGGCAGAAGGGACGCGCGATCGCCCGCGAGGCGTTCCGCCGGCCTTTCATGAGCCTAGCTCCGAGAATTTCGATTGTGAGACGCGGGAGATTTTCCCGGCAAGTAGAGGGAAGAAATCCGGCGTCTGGGGTCAAAGGAAATCTGTCACCCTTTGGCTCCGGGGAAGAAGAGAAGGAAGAAGCCGCAGGCCGCAGGCTGCGCCCTCTGTATTTCCTTTGGCCTTTAAGAACTTATGTGTGGGCCTTGAAATACAGCGGGCATGGAAATCGGTCTGTCCCTTTGGAAAAAGGGGAAGCGCTCCTTTCTCGTGCGATGTCAGCATTTCTTGGGCGCCCCAAGTTTATGAATCCTTTCCATTCGCTTCCGCGCGCCCCGAAGACGATCGGCTGGGACAGTCGGCTGTCAACGACCCATCCCGAAGGGATACCGACGTATCTCATCGTCCGTTTTGCAAATCCATAGAGATATGGCTTTGCGATTAGACCATTCCGAGAACTCCAAAAATAACGCCCCCACCGGCCGCCATCCGGTGGGGGCATTTTAAATTGGTTTTTAGGGATAGGGGATAAGGGATAAGGGATAAGGCGCGTTTGACTGCTTCTCCACACTCCACTCTCTGTAGATGCGCGAAGACTACCGACTACCTAATCGATAGCGGAAGCATGCAAATGAGGCCGCCGCCAAACGCGTCCTTATCCCTTATCCCCTATCCCTTATCCCTCAAGCATCAGCGTCCATCCCCACCAACTTCCCCCTATCCATCCCCCACCTCCCCGCGGTATAATAAAAGTAATACGACCCTAAGGAGAGCAGAGCTTTTTCATTAGCATCTCCTTAAAAATCGGGGGGGTAACGCCTATGACGACGGACGCAGCAGACAGCCGTTTCTTTTTGCGGATGTTCGATGAGAACAAGAATGCCATGTATGTGGTGCAGGTGCTTTTGGACGAGAAGGGAAAGCCCTATGACTGGATCTTTACCCATGGCAATGAGGCCATGGTGCGGCTGGGGCACACAACGAAGGAGCTGCTTTTCGGGCGGCCGTACTCGGAAATTTTTAAGGACGCGGACCGCAAGTGGCTCGCGCCGTATTACGAAGCGGCTTGGCTGGGAAAGACGCTGGAGTTTGATGAATACTCGGCGAACCTGAAGCGGTATCTCCATTTCATCATCATGCCCGCCGGCACGCCGGGCTATGCCAGTGCGTACATCCGGGACAACCACGAGGAAGTGTCCCGGCGGATGGAGAAGGCGCGGCTTGACGATGAGAAGCAGGCGCGGCAGAAGATGATCATGGAGGCCCTCTCCATGGACTACACCGCCGTCTTTTACTGCGACCTGAAGAAGGATTATTTGGAAGTGGTGAAGCAGCAGCTCTTCACCCACAGCCGGACCGCCGAGGACGCGATGCCGAAAGAACTGGCCCATTCCTACACCGCGCGGTTTACCTATTTCAAAGACCATTTCCTGGTGGAAGAGTCGCTGCCTAATTATTGGAGCCATTTCGGCCGGGAAAATCTGATGAACCACCTCCGGCAGAAGGACACCTATACCGTCTACGCCCGAGGCCTGGCGAATAAAGCGAATAAAGAGTATTTCGAAGTGAAGGCGGTGCGCCTTGCCGAGACGGCGGACTCTTTTGAAATCATCATCGGCACCCGCCCGGTGGACGACCAAGTGAAGGAGGCCCGGGAGCACCAGCGCGACCTGGAGGATCTTCTGGGGAAGACCCGACTCAGTAATGAAATCATTTCCGCCATCAGCAAGATTTATTGGTGCATCTATCGCATCGACCTAAGGGACGGGATGTATGAGGAAATATCGGCTGGCGAGGAAATGCATCACTTGACCGGGAAATATGGCGCTGCCGCGGATGCCTTCGGCGAAGCGCTGCGCTACATCGTGGCGGACGAGTACCGGCCGCTTATGGGGAAGTTTTGTGATATTTCCACACTGGCAGAGCGCCTCTCCGATGAGGACACCATCACCGAGGAATACCGCACCTGCAAGGGCCACTGGCACCAGGCGCGGTTCATCGCCAAGAAGCGAGACGAGAGCGGCCGGGTGACCCACGTGCTCTACACCGCGAACCTGATCGATAAGAGCAAGCAGAGAGAGCTGCGCTACCAGGCCATGATGGATACCCTGGCCGGCGACTTCACGTCTGCCTTCTATGTGGACCTCAAGAAGGACGACATCGAAATCGTGCGGGCCATGAAGGGCTCCCATATGATCCACACGCAAAGGGATGGCGCTGCGATTTCCTTCAGCGCTTGGCGGGACTACACTGCCCGCGAAGTCATTCTCCCGGAGTATCGGGAAGAGTACCTGGCGCAATTTGATGCGGACTTCCTCATGGACTACCTGAAGGACCATGACATGTACGTCACCCGCCAGCACACCTATCCCAATGAAAATGGATTTGCCAGCTTCGAAGTCCGGGTGGCCAAGCTTCACGCCGACGAGAAGAGCTTCGACGTCATCATCGGCTACCGGCCCATCGATAAGATCCTGGCCCAGGAAAAAGAATACCAGGAAAAAATGAAATCCGCCCTGGCGCAGGTAGAAAGTGCGAACCGGGCGAAATCGAATTTCCTTTTCAACATGTCCCACGACATCCGCACGCCTATGAATGCGATCCTTGGGTTCTCGGAGCTTTTGAAGAGGACCCCCGGCGATGCAGAGAAAGTGCTGGACTATACCGCCAAGATCCAGCGCTCCGGCGAGTACCTCTTGTCGCTCATCAATAACGTGCTGGAAATCGCCCGCATCGAGAGCGGGAAATTCACCCTGGAAGAAGTGGTCACCGACGCCTTGGAGCTCAATGAAGGGCTGAAGTCCATCTTCGAGACCCAAATGCAAAAGAAGGGGATCCATTTCTCCTGCACCATCGACACGCCGTATCGCCACATCTATGCGGACAAAGTGCGCATCCAGGAAGTGCTCTTGAATATCCTCTCGAATGCTTACAAGTACACGCCTGCCGGCGGCCACGTGTCTCTTCACGTCACCGCCTTTCCGGCGGACGCCAAAGGGATTTCTCTCTTTGAAACGGTGATCCAAGATGACGGCATCGGCATGAGTCCGGAATTTGTGAATCACATTTTCGAAAACTTTTCTCGCGAGCGCAGCTCCACCGAAAGCGGCCAGCCCGGCTTCGGCCTGGGCATGGGCATCGCCAAGAGCTTCGTAGAAATCATGGGCGGCACTATCGCCGTGGAAAGTGAAATGGGGAAAGGCACCACCTTCACCGTCCGCGTGCCACACCGGGTAGCGGTGAAAGAAATCTGTGCCGCCAAGCGTAAGGCCGCTGAGGAGAGGAGCATCGCCGGCCTCTCGGTCCTCCTCACCGAGGACAATGACCTCAATGCAGAAATCGCCATCGCCCTCTTGGAAGAAGCGGGCGCCCAAGTCGAGCGCGCCGCCGACGGCGTAGAGTGCCTCGCCCACCTGGAGCACCGCGGCGCCGGCTACTACGACCTCATTTTGATGGACATCCAAATGCCCAACATGGACGGCTACCACGCCACCGAAATCATCCGCGCCATGGCGGATCGGAAACTCGCCGCCATCCCCATCATAGCCATGACTGCCAACGCCTTCTCGGAAGATAAAAAGAAAGCCTTGGAGAAAGGCATGAATGGCCACGTCCCCAAGCCCATCGATATGAACGTGCTGAAGAAGACGATAGGGGAAGTGCTGGGGGAGTAGGCGGGGCTTGCGCTATCGGTTTGGTGATCAGTGATTAGTGATCAGTGATCAGGGTGAGAGTGGCGATGCTTTATGCTATTGCGCTAGTAATTACTGATTGCTAATTGCTGGAATGTTGTATGTTGTAAATATAGGGCTGCTTCTTAGCGGCTCTTTTTTATGTGAATGTGCTTTCTTCGTGGTCGGTAGTTGGTTCGCATTTGATGCCAGCCCCATTCATCGCTTTTACCCCCACCCTTCGGGCACCCTATTCAGGGAAGAGGGCTTGCATGCGGAAGCAGCCAATCGCGCCTCGACCACCGACCACTAATTTCGATAGCGGAAGCATGCGAATGGGGAGGTAGCCAAACGCGCCCTGATCACTAATCACTGATCACTGATTACTAAACCTCCAGCGTAAAAACCACTTTTCCCCCTTGCATCTATGACTTTTTTGTTATAAAGTATATCTTATAAGCAACACACATT
>CAVEMF010000189.1:0-4635 GCA_963616715.1 Ruminococcus bromii
TGAATAAAAATTCAAGAATGATTTTTGAAAACGATTTAATCAGCGCTTCCCTAGCGCCTCATGTCTAATGTCTCACGTCTCATATCTCGCGCCTATAGTCCTACACTGAAGGCATCATCCGGCCTAATGGCCACCTTCCTCAGAGCGGAAGGCTTACTGACGAAGCAGCCAAATGCGCGAGGGCCACCGACCACCATTTTCCCTCATATAGAAACTATTTATACCCATTGGACCCTGTCACTTTCGACAGGGTCTAATGGGTATTTATTTGTTAAACTAAAAATATAGAATGTATAGGTTATTATTTCGAGAATCGGTATCCGCAAAGGAAGTGATGCGTATGAGGGGGAAATGGTTGGTGCCATTGGCTGTGCTCTGCTTGCCGTTATTGGTCAATGGGGAAGAGCCTTTTACGAGGAATCAGGAGGAGGCTGTATCAGTAGCTGTTCGATATTATGCGCCGAAGCTGAAATTTGAAAGCAGGGGATTTCATTCTGCAGTAAGACCTATGCTTGGCATAGCAGGGAATACATTTAGCTTTAGAGATACATTGGGAATCCGGAATAGTCATGCACCGGAGTATCTGATTTCTTGGAAGAATTGGTCTTTGGATTATATTCGGATTCATGAGAATGGATCGAACGGGAAGCGGCTGATAGGGCATGCGGATTTAGATTTGGACTATGTGGCGCTGAATTATAAGAAAAAATTCCATCAATCACCGCGGAATGAGGGCTACTTGGTCGGCGGGGTCCGGTATTATCAGTTTGATTTCGGGATTTCCTTGCCTTTTCCTTTGGAGAAATATAGTTTCCGGAAAAAGCAGCGTCAGTGGTTGCCCGCGGTCGGGATTGGCGGTAGGTGGTATTTGGATGCAGGGAAGAAGTGGGATCTTCATAGCGAGCTCTCCGGTGGAACGCTGGGAAAGCTTGGGCATTTCTATGATTGGGATGTAGGGCTTCGCTACAGGTCCTCGCCGCATTTGGGCTGGAATGTGGGATATCGCGTGCTGGACTTGAAGATTCGGGACGATGCGCATCCGGATTTCAGTGAGCACGGACATATTTCCAGTGTGTATAAGTTGTCGGGATGGTATGGAGGGCTGGAGTATCGGTTCTAGGGAACCACTGATTAAACCGAAGATTCAAGAATGATTTTTGAAAACGATTTAATCAGCGCCTCCTTATGGATTCCCTACTTGTTATCGCAAATCAACCGTATTTTCTATTGTGGAAGGAGCGAGGTCTATGAAATCTTGGAAGGTGGCGCTTGTAACAACTCTCTTGACGGGATCGGTGATGGGAGCGGGAGCGGTGAATCCTGCGGTTCATGTAACGAATCCTGCGCAGCTGCGTTCGCTTGCATCTATCGAAAATCTGGATCATGGCCAGTTTTATATGATGGATTATTCGGCAGACTATAAGTTGGATACGCTTTTGGATAAAAGTGTAGGGGATATCGATGGGATGCTGCAGTTTATCCAGACGGAACTTTTGCCTGGTGGAAATGTTACTAAAGGAAATATTGATGCGGGGTGCAGCGCTTTTGCGGGGCGTACGGAAGATGGCAAGCCCATTTATGGTCGGAATTTTGATTATAAAATGGACATGACGGCGGTTCTCATTCGGACGGCACCGAGAAATGGATATCGCTCGATTGCCATGGCGGATCCCGGATGGATCGGCTATGGCATCGGCAGCTTGGATGACGGGAAGACGGATGTCTCTGCTGCAGTGGGGATGCCTTATCTCATCATGGATGGGTTGAATGAAAAGGGATTGGCGGTCAGTGTATTGAAATTGGATGGCGCGCCGACGCGGCAGAATACGGGGAAGAAAAAAATCACGACCACTGCAGCTCTCCGCTTGATGCTCGATAAGGCGGCTAATGTGGAGGAGGCTTTGGCACTCCTTCGTCGGTATGATATGCAGTCTAGTATGGATAATGCCAATTTCCATTTCCTTTTGAGTGATGCATCGGGAAGAAATGTGGTGCTGGAATACACCATCAATACTATGACTGTCTTGGATGCCAATTATGTGGCCAATCATTACCTGGCGCCTAAGATGAAAGGGCTGGGCCATGCTTACGATCGATTTGCTGTACTGGATGCGGCTATGAAATTTAAGAAAAATGTGCTTTCTCCCAATGAAGCGATGTCCCTCCTTGCATTGGTAAGTCAGCCGGAAACGGAGGCTGCTACTAGTATGACCCAGTGGTCGGTGGTGTATAACCTGGAGGATTTGACCGCTCGGGTGGCGATTCGTAGAAATTATGATCAGTTCTTCAATTTCCAGTTGGATCGGTATTGATAAGAAATGAAAAACGCTCAACCGAAAGATTGGGCGTTTTTTCTATGTCTAAAAGTCTTTCTGCTTAAGCCCTCCTTAGCGTAACCTTCTTCCTTTGGAAGGAGGGAGATGGTCTGGACCATGGAGGTTGGTTAGAAGAGGGTGTCCGCAGGGAGGGTGATGCTCCGCAGAAGTAGTCGGTGGTCGGTAATCGGTAGCCCTCGCGCATTTGGCGCCAGAGTCAGCGAGTACGTTTGGGGTTATAGAGGCACGAAATGCATTGTGCCTCTTTTTTTCGCCTGTAGGGCGGTTGTATGGTTTTCTAAATACCAAGCGGAAAGCGCTCTTTGTTCCTCATTCGCCTTTCACCACCAGTCATCCTGAGCGAAGTCGAAGGATCCAATGGCAGTAGTGGCATGAATGCAAATCTGACTCGAAGAGATGGGAAAAATCAGAGCCCTAAAAAGCAGAAATTGCGAGTAAGGTATAGCCTAAAAATAAAATTCAACATTGACAAAATCGGGGGGGGGCGGTATGATTGTCAGAGATTGACGTTTCCGTTATGGTATGGCTGTATCTTATTTGTTTTTTGAAGAGTTTTATTAGGAGGAATTGGTATAATGAAAAGCAAGAAAATGGTATCTATGATTTTGGCGACCTTGACCGTTGCCGGTAGCGCTATGCATGTGCAGGCAATTACGGCTGATATCGTGCAGGAGAACCTTCTATATGAAATTAACAGAGCTACCTTAGCAGAAGAGACCTTGGATAATAAAATCAATGAAAAGGCGGACGCTGTTGATGTCTATACCAAGAGTGATGTCTACACTAAGAATGAAGTAAATACTGAGCTTGCCCAAAAGGCAGATGCTGATAATGTTTACACCAAGAGCGACGTCTACACCAAGATTGAAGTAAATGATGAGCTTGCCAAAAAAGCAAATGCGGCTGATGTCTACACGCAGCAGCAAGTAGATGACAAGCTGAATGAAAAGGCAGATGCTTCGGATGTCAAAACACTGAAAAATACCGCTGATAAACAGAAGTGGCAGATTGATACACTGGAAAAGAAAACCGGTGTGAACACGGCCTTGACCAATGGTGCTGGTAACCTCTCTGCTGGTGTGAATGAAAATACAAGATTGATCGGTGCGGAGGAAAAAGCTCGCGAGGCTGCAGATGAGCAGCTGCAGAAAAATATCGACAATGAGACCGCTGCTCGTGTAGCGGCAGACAATGTGCTGGATAACCGCATCAGCCATGTGGAGACGGATGCGAATAAGGGCATCGCGAAGGCTTCCGCATTGGCTGCTTTGCATCCGCTGGACTATGATCCGAATAACAAATTTGACGTAGCAGCTGCCGGCGGTTTCTACAAGGGCGAGAAGGCATTTGCTCTGGGGGCTTTCTATCGTCCAAACAGAAATGTGATGCTGAGCCTGGCTTCCACGGTTTCCGGTGACGACAATGCTTACAATGTGGGCGTGACTTTCAAGATCGGCAAGGCCGGCAAGCGCGCAGAGTCCGGTGTGTCTACCGCTGAGCTGTATGCGATGATCGGCGCTATGCAGGAAAAGATGGATCAGCAGCAGAAGAGAATTGAGGAATTGGAAGCGAACCAGGCGAAATGAGCCTGAAAGTAAATCCTTTTTGAGCGAACTGGCCTATGGAACTGCTTGAGGAAAGGGGCTTAGGGTCAAGGGTCCGGGGGCAGGGGGCGGTGCGCCGCACAAATTATAAAGCGGCGCGAGTTTTGAAATAAGGAGGGGCGCGTTTGCCTCTCTCCCCACTACCGTGAACCGTATAACCTTTAATCGAATTTTTTGATGATAGCAGGAAATAGAGCTTGGAAATAGAAAAGCGCAGGGACTGTGAATGTGATTTCACGGTCCCTGCGCTTTTGGCGTGTAGGGGAGGCGGTAGGCTATCGAGTTAGTGTTCAGTAATTAGTGGTCAGTGATCAGGGCGCGTTTGGCTGCTTCCTCGCCCAACCCCCCTGCCCCCCTTCCGAAGGAGAGGCCACTGAAAAAGTCCCAGTTTCATGTATAGCCCTTATTTTTATTCATGAAATCGCACAACGAGAGGCGCTCAAGCCCGATTCTTTCGTGCGCATTTTGCATAAAAATTACCTCTATGCACGAGGAGGGGACTTTTTCAGCGGCCTCTCCGAAGGAAGGGGGTAAAGGCGATGAATGAGGCTAGCGTCAAATGCGCCCTGATCACTAATCACTGACTCCTGATCACTAAAAAAGAAAAGCTCTCCCGCTACATTCGCGGGAGAGCTTTTCTTTTTTATTTCACTTCTTGGATGATGGTGAGGATCATGGGGCGGCGCTTGGTGCGG
>CAVEMF010000190.1:0-4594 GCA_963616715.1 Ruminococcus bromii
GAGACCTCATCGAAGCCCACCTCTCTTTTATGAAAGAGAAATTCCAAGAGTCCGTATGCTTGGGGATTTATAACTCGGAGCAAAGTAACTATCTCCTCTGGGAGAGCCATGACGAAGGCGAGCCCTTGCGCCTCTCCTTCGAATTCCATCCGGGACAAAGAAAAGAAGGGCTCCTATCCCTCGTGCTGCGCCTAGGGGATCAGTACCTCTACCAGATGATGTTCTGGATCGCACCGAATAAGGAAGGCGAGATGTCTATGTGGATCGGCGCCATGCAGGGGCCGAACATGGAGAACGCCAAAGCCGTGGTGGTGAAAGTCACCCGCCGCTGCCACTCCTACCGCACCAAGAACCTCATTCTCCACGCCACCCAAGAAGCCGCCAAAGCCCTGGGCCTTGCCCACCTCTACGGCGTCACCAACTACGGCTACTACGCCAATACCAAAAAGCGCATCGACAAGAAGCTCAAGACCAGCTTCACCAATTTCTGGGAAGAGTCCGGCGGCAAAGCCCTCCCCGACCGCCGTTTCTACGAGCTCCCCATGACCGAGTACAGAAAGACCATGGAAGAAATCCCCACCAGAAAGCGGAACAACTATCGCAAGCGCTACGTCCTCCTCGACGAAATCGACGCATCCATTGCGAAGGAAATCAAAGCACTATTGAGGTAAAGCTATGTATATCAAACATCTGGAACTGGAAAACTTTACGGTTCTCCATGAGCTGCACATGGATTTCTCCCGCGGCATCAATGTCTTCATCGGCGAGAACGGCATGGGGAAGACCCACGTCATGAAGGCCCTTTATAGCGCCTGCCAAGCCGCTCGTCCGGATGTTTCCTTCGCCCAAAAATTGGTGCGCGTCTTCCGCCCTGATGACCTGGGCATCCACCGGCTCCTCTCTCGCGGCGGGCGAGGCGGCCGCGCGCGGATCCAAGTGATTTCCGATACAGCAGAGATGGAGATGACATTCACCAACCGCACGGCGAAATACAATGCCTCCGTCACCGGCGAAGAGACCTGGGAAAAGCAGGAAGGAAATATAGAAAGCACCTTCATCCCCGCCAAAGAAATCCTATCCAATTCCAGAAATCTGCCGGAAGCGGTGATGAAAGGAAATGTAGAATTCGACGACACCTACATCGACATCATCGCCGCCGCTCGCATCGACCTCTCTCATGGGCCCGATACGGCAGAGCGGAAGAAATATTTGAAAATCCTCCACCAGATCACCCAAGGCCGCGTCACCGTAGCCGATGAGCGCTTCTATCTGAAGCCCGGCAACCAGGCGCGCATCGAATTCAACCTGGTAGCCGAAGGCATCCGTAAGATCGCTCTCCTATGGCAGCTCATCAAGAACGGCACACTGGAAAAAGGCGCCGTCCTCTTCTGGGACGAGCCCGAGGCGAATATCAATCCGAAATATATTCCCGTGCTGGCCGACATGCTGCTGGAGCTGCAGAGAAACGAAGTGCAGATCTTTATTTCCACCCACGACTACGTGCTGGCGAAATATTTGGAAATCAAGCAAAAAGAAAATGACGTGGTGGCCTATCACTCCTTCTATGCGGAAGATGGAGACATCGGCTGCGAGACCGGCACCTTCTCCGACCTCTCCCACAATGCCATCATGGACGCCTTCTCTAGGCTCATGGACGACGTCTACGGCGTCATGACCGAGGCCCGCCATGGGTAAAATCTACGTAGAAGAAAATGGGCTCTACCGGCTCGACCTCAGCCGGGCTGCCTGGTCGATGGAACTCCATCCCCTCTATCGGGACAGCCACCTGGACCTGGCGGACGTGGATTACCTCTGTGAACTGGATGGAGAAATCCTTTTCATCGAGTACAAAAATGCAAAGGTAGCTTTCGAGAAAGGCTTTCGTGCTGCCGAAGCATTCAATCCCGCGGAAGACAAGAAAATCGACAACATGGCGCGTAAATTCTTTGACAGCTATTTCTACCTGGCCTCCCATCACGACCATCGCCCCATCCACTACATCTACATCCTGGAATGGCCCAAAGGCGATGTGATGATGCGGAAAATGCTGCGAGAAAAAATCGCCCGGAAGCTTCCTTTCCTCTATCAGAGAAAGGAAACCATCGCGCCCCTTGTGATAGAAGAATTCCAAGTCCTATCCATTGACGAATGGAATCAAAAATACCAAAAGGCACCGCTCACTCGGTGCGAAGAATAGGCAGGATAACGTATGAATTCACTAGCCATTTTGATACTGACATGCAATGAAGAAGAAAACATCATTCCCGTCATAGAAAATGCAAAGAAATGCACCGACGAAGTCATCATCATCGACTCCGGCAGCACCGACCGTACCGTGGAGCTGGCCGAAGCGGCCGGGGCGAAAGTCTCCTTCCGCGCCTGGGACGACGACTTCTCCGCCCAGCGCAACTTCGCCTTAGGCGAGACATGCGCCGACTGGGTGCTATATCTGGACGCCGATGAAAGACTGAATGACGAGATGATTGCGGCAGTGAAACAGGTGATTTCTTCCGGGGTCATGGACACCCAGTATGCCCTCGAGAGGCGGTCTGTCGCTTTCGGTGAGACTTTCAAATATGGCGTCCTCTATCCGGACCACGTGAAGCGGATGTTTCCTAGAGATAGCGTGCATTGGATTCACAAAGTCCACGAGCACCCGGAGTGCGCGCTTCCGGTGAAGCGCCTCCCGGGCTATATCGAGCATCACACCTATAAAGACTGGCACCAGTGGGAAGAAAAGCTGTGCCTCTACACCAGCGTGTGGGCCGAGGATGCCTACAAACGCGGGAAACGGACTACCAAGGGCGGTATCTTCCTGCACAGCCTGGGCGGATTTTTCAAAATGTTCATCCTTCGCAAAGGCTTCCTGGATGGCTGCATGGGCTCCTACCTTTGCTGTACCCACTTTTTCTACACCATGCTCAAATATCTCAAACTCTATGAATTGCAGCAGAAGGGGAAATAAGATATGCATATTGCTATACTAGAGTCTATCGTCATGCCCGCCGGCCATGAAGTGGAATTTGATCGCATTCTTGTAGAAGAACTGAAAAAGCAGGGCCACGAGCCCGTCTTTTTCGTGCCCGAGCATTTCCCTTTCAAGCTGGACTATCATTGCGACGTGGAGTATCTGGAGGGCGGGGAAGCCATCTCTTACGCCGGCGTGGGCCGTTTGAAACGGTTGTGGCTTTCTTTGCAAAGAGAGAAACGGCGCATTGCCTGGCTCAATAGCGCTTGCCAAAAAGGCATCGAGGGCCATTGCGATGCGGTCATCGTACCGACCAATAGTTGGCGCGTGATGCGTTCCATTCGTCAAAGCGTACTGAAAAAGACAAAGGTGCCTTTTCTATTCATGTTCCACGGCATCATGCCACAGGATCGGCAGCGCTTTTGCGATGGCGTGCGTAGCCTGCGAGACTATCCGAAAATCCATTTGGGCGCTTTGGGATTGCAGACAGATTTCCCGGAGCTGAAAGATTGCCCCAATTTCCATACCATTATGGCGCCGGTGTATGTGCCTTTCGACCTGCCGGTGACTCCTGAATTCCACGTGCATACACCGCTTAGGCTCGGCTTCTTTGGCCAGTATCGCAAAGAAAAGCATTTGGATTTCTTTTTGCAGGCTTTCACCAAGGCCAAGTTTACCGAGCCTGTCGTTTTGAAAGTACAGGGCGCAACGGTCACACAAGCGGACAGCGATGACTTCGATCGGCTGCAGAAAGAATACGCAGACCATAGTAACATCCAATTCCTGCACAAAAATTTATTGGGCATGGAGTGGCAACAGGAAATCATGGATATCGACGTCATGCTGCTCCCCTATGGGGCGGAGCGCTATCGGTATCAGCCAAGCGCCATGCTGTTTACGGCTATCGGCTACTACAAGCCAGTGCTGCAATCGCCTGAAATGAATCCGGAAATTTTGCGGGAGTTTGATGTAGGCGAGGCCGTGCAGCTGGAATCGGTGGACGCATTCTCGAAACAATTGGAAAATTTCGTGAATACATTCCCGAAGCGACAAGAAGCCTATCGGAGAGGGCTTATTGGTGCTAATGAAAAATACGGACAAGATAAGCTTATCAAGCGGATTATAAGCGTACTATTTCCGAAAGACTAAGTAGAGGCATGCGGGCATAAAGGGGGAGAGAATTTGTTCAATGAAGACAAGACAGTAGCGGGCGCGCAGAAAGTCATGCTGGACATATTGTCAGAGATACATAGAATTTGCGTCGAAAATCATTTGACCTATTGGCTGGAGGCGGGGACGCTTCTGGGGGCCATTCGTCACAAAGGGTTTATTCCCTGGGACGATGATTGTGACGTGTCTATGCCGCGGAAGGACTATGAGAAGTTTTTGGAAATAGCCCAGAGCCAGCTGCCTGAGACCATGTTCTTGCAGACCAAAGAAACAGATAAAGAGTACCCGCTCCCTTGGGCCAAGGTAAGGAAGAATGGGACCTTGCTGATCGAGACCGGCGAGACCGGCAAAGAAAATTATCATCATGGCATTTTTGTGGACATCTTCCCTTATGATTACTATGAGTCTGCCGATGTGATCCATAAGCTGCTTTGGCATCGGCAGACAAAGGATAGA
>CAVEMF010000191.1:0-444 GCA_963616715.1 Ruminococcus bromii
CGTCGGTCAAAGAGAGGAGCTCTTTCTTCGTATCTTCATCGGCCCAGGAGAGCCATGATTCGTAGGTTTCTTTGTAATTCATTTCGGGTACCTCGTAGAAAATGGGGATAAGGGATAAGGGATAAGGGATAAGGCGCATTTGACTATAGCGTCAATCATGTCAAGCCCTCCTCTTTTACAGTATAACACAACAAATAAGGCAAAGATTTTAAAATTGTAAGAAATAGAAAAAGCCCCTTTCGAAGTTGAACAAACTGTTTCATTGTTGTATACTTAAGAAAACTAAAGTTAAACAATGTTTTTCTAAGCCTCTGACAAAAACGAAGCAGGCATCACCCGCCCTACGGGCACCCTCTTCAAAGAAGAGGGCTTAACGCATCTGACTATTTAGTCAAATGCGCCCTATCCCTTATCCCTTGTCCCTTATCCCTACCACGTCCCACG
>CAVEMF010000191.1:598-4589 GCA_963616715.1 Ruminococcus bromii
CGCCCTATCCCCTATCCCTTGTCCCTTATCCCTACCACGTCCCACGCAATCCCCGCTATTTTTCCCCCGGAGTCCCCCCCATGCAAGAATTTCTGATCGCCAACTACCCTTATCTTTGCGCCGCTTTCCTCGTCATCGGCGCTATCCTTTCCTATGGGAAAAAGAAATTCCCCTTCGCCGGGCTCCTTTGTCTCTATGGGATTCTTTTCTTCAGCCTCTTCTCCTTCTTGCAAGTGCTGCACAATGACAGCGTAGCCCCCTTCTGCTTCACCGGCGTCATGCTGGTGGATCTGCTGCTTTGGAATGAAGCGTAGGGTGGCGGTGAGTACCGCTATCGGTTTAGTAGTCGGTAGTCGGTGGTCGGTAGTCCTCGCGCTTTTAGCTGCTTCCTCTATTTGCCTTCTTCCCAGAAGAAGGTGGCCGTAGGCCGGATGATGCTTTAAAAGTAGTCAGTAGTCAGTGATCAGTGCGCTTTTAATTGCTTTCCCAACTTTCCCCCAAAATGCTTTTTCTGCCTTTTCATCACGCAAGCAAAAAGCGGAGTCACATGGCTCCGCTTTTTGCTTGCAATGATAAAGTATGTGAACTTTGGGAATAGGTTTATAATGGGCCGCCTGCAAAAGCGCAGGCATGGTTATTTATTCTGCTATTTCACCGCTTATAACATTTCCCTCGAATACAACTGTCTCAGGCATCACATCCTTAAATTCAAATGGATCGACATCGAAAAGATTTTCTCCGTATATGTTGAAGTTTGCACGTTTTCCAACCTCTATCGAACCGGTCACATCATCAATGCGAAGCTGCTTTGCCGCATTTATGGTGTAGCCTTTTAAAAGATCCTTCAGAGACAGCTTGGCTGAAAGCGGAAGGCGTACTCCGTCATTACTCTCAAGCGGAGCATCTATATCGACTCTTGTCATTGCCGTCTGCATTCCGTAGTACGGATTTGCACGGAACTCCTCGTCCCATGAATATATATCACTTCCGAAGGTTACAATCGCTCCGCTTTCTATCGTCGGATTAAACTGATACATATCGTCAAACCTCTCGTCTCCGAGGTACATTCTGGCAGCCTCTCCAAAGTATCCGCCGCTCCACTGAGGTGTCCAGTTGATGATAATGCCAAGCTTTGCAGGACGTTCTCTGTCAGCAGGATTAATATATTCGCAGTGGCACAGCTCAACCTGAATATCCAAAGGTCCGTCTGTCTTTGTTACTTCCTCTACGGCATCACATACCTGACGGAAGGCAAGGTCTCCTACAAGATGGAAATGCAGATCAACACCGCTTTTATTGGCCTTTCTTATCGTATCCTCGGTCTGCGCCGGATTCATAAAAAGATATCCGTGATAATCAGGTTTCTGCATGGTTCCATCTACCAAAGCACTTGTTCCGAGCTCATTAGTACCGTCATAGAAAATTTTTATTGTATCCATCTTAACATGATCAGTTCCGTAGGTTTCATTTAATCTCTTAACAGTTTCAAGAGTTTTATCAAGCTCTTCGTAGCTGTTTAACTTCACTGACATGTCATAATACATGTTTAGCTTTCCTTCTACATCCATTTGGTGTATAGATTGTATATGCTTTTCAGTCTCAAGATATGCATCAAATGCACCGGTCATTCCCCATTTCTTCAGATCATCAGTAACAAGGCTCATAACCTCAGGGGTGCAGTCAATAGGCGGTCTCCAGCCAAGTCTCTCATAAAATGCATCCATGTTTTCATTCCAAGCCATTTCCTGGATCCAACCTTGGAAGTCTCCGTCAGCATTTCTTACAAAGCCCTCAAGTCTTGGATCATCCGCCTCCATCTCATAGGCACCATAGGTCTCCAGCCATTTGGTATTTGCCCATGCCGAATGATCATTAAAATCTGAGATAAGAACAGGTCTGTCTGTAACAGCATCAAGAAGCTCCTTTTTAGGGCCTTCTGTTCCAAACAGATCACTCGGATAACTCTTGAAGAAAACATACGGAAGCTCCTCTTTACTGTGCTCCTTTAGATAATCACCTACAAGCTGTACATACGCCTCAGGTGTTTTGCCCTCTATTTGGGCACACCACTTTGTAATGCCTACGGTTGCCGGGTGCGTGTGAGCATCGATAAGGTTAGGCGTCACCATTTTCCCGCCCAAATCTATCACCTTTGTGGTTTCCCCCTTAAGTGCGTTCAGCTCCTCAGTATCTGCTGCGCCGACATAGATAAAGGTGTCCCCCTTTACTGCAAATGCCTCTGCCTCCATGGCGTTTTCATTTTCAGTATAAATGTATCCGTTCGTATAGATTACATCTGCGGCCACATCGCCGATAGTGTCTGTCGTGTTCTCTATCTTTGTCTCCACGGAGACCTTTGTAGTTTCCCCTGTATCAGCGTAGGCACTGAACCCCACTGCACCAATCGCAATTCCTAACACTAAAAGCTTACCAAGCCATCTTTTTTTCATATCATTTCCCCCTCTTGTGCCAACTCTTGCTATATGTTCTAGGGAACCACTGCAGGATATTTTTTTACACCATTGCCGTTTATACTTCTATAGTACCCGTTTACCTGCGTTCTTTCAAGTCTTTCGGTTCTTCCTGTTTGTGTCCGATTTTACTTACCGAGAAACATTTTACACTAAGCCAGCAGCTAGCAGCTAGAAGCCAGAAGCGCCAGCAACATGTTTGCACTAGCGGTATCAGCACTAGCCCCCCCTTCCCCCACTTTTGTGCTATACTAATACCAAATCAGTAAAATTTTTACCCAAGGAGGTTTCTATGCATATTCTAGTCACAGGCGGGGCGGGATATATCGGCTCCCACACGGTGCGGGCGCTCGCGGCGGCCGGCATGACACCGGTGGTTTTCGATAATTTATCCACCGGCCACGCCGAGTCCGTCCCCGAAGGGGTCACTCTGGTGAAAGGCGACATCCACGACATCGAGCTTGTTTCCGAGACATTGAAGAAATACGAAATCGATGGCGTCATCCACTTCGCCGCTTCCTCTCTTGTCGGCGAATCCATGACGGACCCGGCGAAATATTATGAAAACAATGTAGGCGGTACGCTGCACCTGCTCATGGGCATGCGGGAAGCCGGCGTGAATAAGATCGTCTTCTCCTCCACCGCTGCGGTCTACGGCGAACCGGAAAAGACGCCCATCGAAGAAGATTTCCCCCACAATCCCACCAATGTGTACGGCCGCACAAAGCTGGTCATTGAAAATATGATGAGCGACTTCACGAAAGCCTACGGCTTCCGCTATGTGGCGCTGCGCTATTTCAATGCCGCCGGCGCTGCCTTCGATGGTACCATCGGCGAAGCCCACGACCCGGAGTCTCACCTGATCCCCATCATCTTGAAAGCGGCCCAGGGCGTCCGCGACCACATCGCCATTTACGGCACCGACTATCCCACCCCTGATGGCACCTGCATCCGCGACTACATCCACGTGGTGGATCTGGCCGATGCCCATGTGCTGGCCATGAAATATCTGCTCCAAGGCGGCGATAGCAACTATTTCAACCTGGGCAGCGAAAACGGCTTCAGCGTCCGCGACATCATCGACACCGCGAAAGCCGTAACCGGCATCGATTTCAAAGTCACCGAAGAAGCGCGCCGCCCCGGCGACCCGGCGGTCCTCATCGCATCGTCGAAGAAATGTAAAGAAACCCTGGGCTGGCAGCCGGCCCACTCGGATACCAAAGAAATCATCGCCACCGCCTGGAAGTGGCATAAGAGTCACCCATATGGGTTTGGTAGTCGGTAATTGGTAGTCAGGGCGCGCGTACCTGCTTCCCCATAGCTTTGAGCTGTGAGCTTGGAGCTTGTAAGCTCTCCCCACGAGACAACGACGCTACAATCAAACGCGCCCGCCTACTGCCTCCTCTGCCAGGCATGCCCACTGCCTCTAGCCGAGCTCCTAGGGAACCACTGATTAAATCGTTGCCTGAAATCATTCTAGAATTTTTATGCAAGACGAGGAAAAGTAATCCGAGAATAGT
>CAVEMF010000192.1:0-2485 GCA_963616715.1 Ruminococcus bromii
GTTTTCAAATTCACGCCGCTTTTTAATTTGATGCGGCGTACCACCCCTTGAACCCCGACCCCTGAACCATGAACCCATTTAGAAAAACTTTTGCATACTATTTGTCACTCAAGTGGTATACTTTCAAGCTTCTTCCTATCCACCTTCCCCGTCGATGTCTTAGGGATCGATGACAGCCACAGGAAGCGAGCGGGGATTTCCCAGGGTTTTAATTTCTGCTGCAAGAGATGGAGTAGCGCCAGCTCCTCACTCTTCTCTCCCACCAGAAAAGCCACCAATGTATCATCACCATTGTCCTGCTTTTGGCTCATCACTTCCGCCTCTTCTACGCCGGGGAGCATGAGGAGATGGGAGAGCACCTTTTGGCGGCTCACGTGATTTCCTTTCACATGGTATTGATCCTCCGCCCGCCCGAGGAAATGGAGCCGCCCGTCCTCATCGATGCGCCCCATGTCATGGCAAGTCATTGGCCGCATCGCCCCTTCGATGCCATAGGGGGTGTCTACGAAGATTTCCTGATTTCTGATAGAAATAGAAATCCCCGGGAATGGCTTCCCAACAGCATCCGGGAACGTGCGGATTTCCTTTCCTTCTATATAAGTGACGTAGCTTAGTTCCGATGCGCCGTAGTAGAGAATCGTCCGGGCATCAGGGAAATGGGTCTCCAAAGATGTGAGAAGCCTGTCGGTCATGAGCTGGGAGCCCGTGAGCACGTGGGTCACTAGCGGCGCACTATCCTTCACGCGGCAGAGCGCCGAAAGCTTTGAGGGGATCATGTACACATGGGTGGCGCGAGATGCCTTGATTTCCTGCATCCAAGTCTTCGGCGCCACCTTCTCGGTGCCTGCGATGGTGGCACCTTCGTAGAGAAAGGCCATGAGCATATTCAGATTTCCTGTAAACGCCATGGAGCCCGAGAGATAGAGCGTCGAGTCTCCTTGGATGTGGAAAATCTGATTCTGCACCGGGAAGAAATCGCGCCAGCTGGCATCCTTGCGGAAGAATACCTTCGAAAGCCCGCTGCTTCCCGATGTGAGGACGCCAAAGCCCTCGGCGCATCCCTGCTTCTTGCACATAGTTTCCCACAGGCTGCCGGCGCTTTCCCAAGAAAGTCCCGCCAAAGGTACATCAGAAAGCACCCCATCGATGGGACGCTTTTCCAGCAGTTCTTTCACTTCCGATCCGCTTAGATATTCATGAAATAAAACCGGCACAGCGCCTGCTCTTTGGGCTGCCAGGAAATACAGGATCTGCTTCACCGGGTCAGCGAGGCGAATCCCCACCACAGATCCCGCATGAGTTGCAAATCGCTCTTCAGTTATATAGGAAACCATTTCCTCCGCTTTTCTATAAGAAATCGTTTCGCCATTCCAAAGGAGAAAGGGATGGGACGGCTTTCGGTCCGCCCATTTTTTCAAATCATCGGTGAGTCTCATGGTACTCCTCTACTCGTTCTATCAAAATCGCCTGCCCTACGCCGCCGGCCGCCGGAATCGCCGAGAGCCCCAGATGTCCACCGGAGTCGGCAAGCCGCGCCATGAGGTGCAGCATGATTTCAGCCCCCGACGCGCCGTAGGGATGGCCATAGGCCAGCGCGCCGCCCCAGCCATTCAGCCGATCTTTCACGGTCTCGTGGTTCTTGCGGAAATGGGCGCTGATTACCGCGAAGGCTTCGTTATACTCGAAGGCATCTATATCCTCATAAGAAAGCCCCTGCTTTCCCAAAAGCTCTCCCGCTGCCAAGTCCGCCGTCAGTGGCGGACACCAGGGATCGCCACCGGCGAGATGGGTGGCCACGATTTTCGCGAAAGGCTTCGCGCCATGGGCCTTCACCCATGCTTCTGAAGCCAACGCCACGAAGGCCGCACCGTCATTCATGGTGCAAGCATTGGCCGCCGTCAAGATGCCGCCAGGAAAATCAGTCACCCGTGGCGCCCGCGCAAGGAGCCGCGCGCTCATCCGCGAGCGGACGGCCTCATCCTTTGTACTACCAAAAAGAGGAAGAATCAAAGAAGACAGCTTTCCCGCTACTAAAGCCGCCTGCGCCCTTTGGTGAGAGAGGAGCGCTGCCTCATCCGCCTCCTCGCGAGTAATGCCCGCCTTCTTCGCCGCCCGCTCAGCGCCTAAGAGCATGGCATCATCGCCCCACTCACCCGGGATGAATTGAGCCGTGGTAAACTCCGGCTTTCTCTTTTGGCTTCGCTCATCATTTTCATGATAGAACCGATGGGGCGCAAGCGACGCACTCTCTGTGCCACCGGCGATGATGAGGTCACAAGCGCCGGACGCAATCTTCGACGCCGCCAGGTCGATGGCCGTAAGCCCCGACGCACATTGAAGGTCCACCGTCAAAGCCGGCGTAGCAATGGGAAGCCCCGCTGTGAGAGTCGTGAGGCGGCCTATATTTCCGCCGGGTCCTACCGCATTGCCGCAAATGACCAGATCCGGCGCATCGCCCATGCCAAAGCGCTGCCACACTTCATGC
>CAVEMF010000192.1:2495-4589 GCA_963616715.1 Ruminococcus bromii
GCCCTATATTTCCGCCGGGCCCCACTGCATTGCCACAAATGACCAGGTCCGGCGAGGCGCCCATGCCAAAGCGCTGCCATACCTCACGCAGCACCTTCCCGCCAAGAATTTCCGGCCGAATGGATTTAAAAATCCCATACCGCACGCCGATGTGGCTTCGATAGCCGCCCAAAAGATACACAGACTCACTCATTTGATTTCCTCGCAAGTGAAACATAGCGCCCCGGCATAGCCCTTCACCATGCCGGCTTCCTCTACCAGCGACACCATCTCGCCGGCATAGAGAGGCCGGTAAAAGCGAATGCGGATCGCCGGATAAGAAATCGTATTTCTCAAAGCGCTTAAAATTTGAAATCCGCTCACAATGGGATGAGCCCCTTGGTGAATCTCATTGTGATCCCCCAGCGCGGTGCTGAAAGCCCGCACCTCTTCGGCGGAAAATGCGCGCCAAGGATTTCCTATGCTTTCCATTTCCGCAGGCGCCAAAGCCTCGCCCTTTTTCAGCGGCAAGAGCACCATGCTCATGACCTCGCCGGTTTCTTTGGCAGACGCCGCCACACGGACGAGCCTCCTTTCGGAAATCCGGATTTCATAATCCGCCACGCCCGCGCCCTCTCCTTCTTCATAACAAAGCTCCGCCATCACCAGCCCCTGCCACTCCGGCTTCCAAGCCCGACAAAGGGCAGCCATGATTTCGTTCATATTTTGATAGCCTCCATAATAATCGAGGTTTAGTGATTAGTGATTAGTAGTCAGTGGTCAGGGCGCATTTGACTGCTCTCCCACAATCGTGTAATCCGTTATGTTAGAAAAGCGTCAAATGCGTCCTGATCACTGATCACTAAACCTCTACCGTTTTCCTCACATTCCAACTAAAAAGGGAGCCGCGAGATATTCGCAGCTCCCTTTATTATATCAGTTAAGACCAATCAATTTCTTGTGATACTTCGCTACCAAGAAAGAAGCGAGAACGATTTTTGCCAAATCCCCCGGCAGGAACGGGAACATGCACATCACCATAGCCGGCCAGATGCCTGTACCTGTGAGAAACATGAACCAGCCGATGCCCATGATGTAGCACACTGCAGTGCCTGCGAAGGTGGCGATCAGCATATTCTTGAAAGTGCGGCCCAGCTTCTCCGCTACCAAGCCTACCACGAAGGCCATAGGCGCAAAGCCGAGGATGAATCCGCCGGAAGGTCCTGCCAAGACAGAAAGCCCGGCGCGCATCATAGAGAATACCGGCACGCCGGCAGCCCCTAGCATCAGATAAATGAGAAGACTCAAGAGCCCATACCGTTTCCCCAGGAAACCGCCCGCCATGAGCGCTGCAAAAGTACCCAAGGTGATCGGCACCGGCTGGATCGGGATCGTCAGCTGCGAGCACACCGCGCACACCGCTGCGAAAAGAGCACACAATACTTGCATACGAATTGATTTATTGGTATCCATGATAAAACCTCCAATGATTTCGATGGCATTATTATAAAGTACCCTTTTTCTTTTGTCAACTGCGTTATTTTAGCGGTTGACAACAAGTTAACAAAGCATCTTAGTGATCAGTGATCAGTGATCAGTAATTAGTGATCAGGGCGCATTTGACCTCTATCTCATAGCTTAGTCCCCAGGGGCGCGCTCCATGGATTTGGAATGAAACGGTATAGCGCGTTATTGCAAGCGTTATTCTCGATGTGTTTAGCTGGTCCTACATGAGTAGACCCTTGGAGAAGGGTCGCGCGATAGCGCCGGATAGAAATGCGCCGTAGGCGCATACTCAGCAGTAGCCCTAAGCATGCTGATGTTTGCGTAAAGTTTGGTATGATACCGCTAGTGCGAGTTGTGCCTCTGGCGAGGCACTTCTATCCTCCGCTATCGCGCGCCCCTTCTCCAAGGGGCTACTCCTTAACGCTTGTGTAACATAGTTGTTTTACCTGCTGGTATTCTGGAGTAACAAAGTGGTTTCAAACTTTGAGCTATGACGAAGCAGGCACACACGCCGGCTTTCAAAACTCGCGCCGCTTTATGAATTGTGCGGCGCCCCTCCACTCCTCACTCCTCACTCCTCACTTATCCATCCCCCATAATCCATGCACA
>CAVEMF010000193.1:0-4570 GCA_963616715.1 Ruminococcus bromii
TGTGTAGAATTATGGATACCATGATAGCACGGGGAGGGGGATGTGTCAACGGGGGGTGGTTTAGTGATCAGGGGTCAGTGATTAGTGATTAGGACGCGTCTGGCGCTAGTGTCGAATGTGCCCTGACCTCTGATCACGAAACTGATAGCGCTAGGCATCGTAGCTGACGCCCTGATTACTGGCCACTGACTCCTGACCCCTGGCCACTGACCACTAAGCTGATAGCACCAAGCATCGGAGCTGACACCCTGATCGCTGGCCCCTGACCCCTGATCACTAAACCGATAGCGTAAAGTATCGGAGCTGACGCCCTGATCACTGACCCCTGATCACTGATCACTAAATCTCCATCCTTGCATTGCTCCACCACCCGATCATATAATGGATCGAAAAGTTTCTATGAAATGATTTTCACAAATGTGGAAAGGAGAATTTCCATGGCCATTTCTCCGGTGCTGAAGTGGGTGGGCGGGAAGCGGCAGCTCCTCAGCGAGCTCCGTCCGCTCATCGAGAAGGTGTCCTACGAAAGATACATCGAGCCATTTTTCGGGGGGGCGCACTATATTTTTCGCTAGCGCCTAAAAATGCAATCATTAATGATACAATATGTCCTTGATGGAAGTCTATGAGGTCATCCGTGATGACGCAGAGGATTTGATTTCCCTTTTGAAGGAGCACGAAGCGAAGCATGGGGAAGATTATTTCTATGCGCTCCGTGATCTCGATCGGTCAGAGGATTTTGGAAAGCTCTCGCCGGTGGAGCGGGCGGCTAGGCTTCTTTATCTCAATAAGACCTGCTTCAATGGCCTATACCGTGTAAACAGCAAGGGCCAGTTCAACGTGCCCTTCGGCCGCTACAAGCATCCAAACATCGTAAATGAAGAAGCCATCCGCGCCGCCTCGGCTTGCCTTGCCGGAAAGGGCGTCACGATTTTTCACAAAGACTACCGCGAAGTCCTAGCCGAAGCCCGGGCAGGCGACTTCGTGTACCTCGACCCGCCCTACATGCCCATCTCCCCGTCCTCCTCCTTCACCGGCTACACCGACAAAGGCTTTGGCTACGAAGAGCAGAAGGCGCTCAAAGAAGCCTGCGACGATTTAAGAAATCGGGGCATCCCCTTCATTGAGTCTAATTCGGATTGCGAAGCGATCCGCGAGCTGTACAAGGATTATGAAATCCGCCAGGTGAAGGCCCGCCGCAGTATCAATAGCCAGGGCGCGAAGCGGGGACAGATCGATGAGGTGCTGATTCTCCATGGGATCTAAAAAGGAAAGCCAAGAGAAGAAGGCGGAGGAGGCTTGGCAGGGACTCATCAAGAAATATCAGATTTCTGAAAAGATGGCGGTCTACGGGCAGTGCGATGTGTCGGCGGAGCAGATGAAAGAATTTCGCGAGCCGCGGCTCATGGCGAAGTGGGACAGCGAGGAGGTCTTGCCGGCCGCGCTGAAGGAGCGGAAATGGAATATCCTTCCCGTGAGCCGCGGCAGCTATACGCTCAGCGATTTCAAGCTCTACGAAAAGTTGCCGGACTTTTTGCCGGGCAAGGAGTCCATGGAAGACATGCACTTCGCCGCGTCCTATGAGTCCATTGATTTCCGACAGATCACCTCCGAGGCGAACGCCATCCACGTGCTCCTTCTCTCCGACGCGCTCGATCGATTCCTCGGCGCCGAAGGGACGGTGGAGACTTTCAATGGTCGCATGGGCACCGGGGATTTCCATTTCTCTGTGGATTCGTTTTCAGGAAATCAGCGAAAGGTCTCAGTGACGAGCGCCCAATGCGAAATCGATGGAGGCTTCGAGAATGATGAGAACGTGATCATCATGGAAGCGAAGAATGTGCTGCATCCCGATTTCCATGTGCGCCAGCTCTACTATCCTTACCGGCTTTGGCGAAGCCGCGTGAAGAAACCGATCCGCCTCGTCTTCTCGCAATATTACAATCGAGTCTTTCGTCTCTTGGAGTACGGCTTCGCCGACGCGGAAAATTATTCGTCCATCCGCCTGTTGCGCGAGCAGTGCTACTCCTTGGATGATACGAAAATCACAAAAGACGATCTCATCGGCCGCTGGGAGAGGACCCAAGCGGTTTACAGCGACGACTGCCGCGTGAGCGGGGCGGTGCCGTTCCCGCAGGCCGATACCTTTGGCCGCGTCATTTCCCTTTTGGAACAGCTTGGCAAAGGCAAAATGACAGGAAATGAAATCGCTTCGCTCATGCAATTTCGCGAGCGGCAGTCCGATTATTATTTCAATGCCGGAAAATATTTGGGCCTTTTCGAAAAAGATTCTACTTGGCGCGGGAAAGTCATCGGCCTTACGAAATTGGGCGAAGAGCTGAACCGCATGACTTACAAAGAGCGGCAACTGAAATTGGTGGAGCTTCTCCTTTCGCACAAAATTTTTCATCGCCTCTTTGGCAAAATGCTAGACCGCGGCGCAATGATTTCCAAAGAGGAAATCAAAGAGGACATGCTGCGCCTTTCCGTGTGCAGTGACAAAGTGGCCGACCGCCGCGCCGGCACCGTGCAGAGCTGGCTTGCTTGGGTGTGGGACCTGAAAGAGTGAGGAGTGAGGAGTGAGGAGTGAGGAGTGAGGAGTGGAGGTGCGCCGCACAATTCATAAAGCGGCGCGCGTTTTTGAAATGGAGGCGCGCGTACCTGCTTCCCCACTACCGTTATCCGTGTAACCGTGTAACCGTTCACCGCGCGGACTTTCGATTGCGGGAACTGGCACGATAAACTGTTATATCGAAGCAGGGCTGTGCTCTATTTCCCACTATCGTTAAAAGGGGCGGTTAACGGTTATACGGTAAACGGTTCACGGTAGTGGGGAAGCAGCCAAACGCGCGGGGGCCACCGACTACCGACTACCGACTACTAAATCTCCTTTACTTGCAACCATAGGCGTGACGGCGTATACTGAGAGCTAACGTTACATCCATTTTTTATATAGAGGAGGAAATTATTGTGTTTAGTCGGATCCAGCGTACGCTCACTAGCGTGGCACTGATCAAACAAATCATGGTGGGTTTGGTATTCGGCATCCTGATCGCCGTTTGCTTCCCGCCGGCCATTCCGGTGGTCAAAATTTTCGGGGACCTATTCGTCAAAGCGCTGAAAGGGGTCGCGCCGATTCTGGTATTCTTCCTGGTCATGAACGCCATGGCCCAGAAGAAGGCAGGAAATAGCGGCACCATGAAGCCGATCATTTTCCTGTACATGATGGCCACCTTCTGCGCGTCTCTCGTGGGCGTAGCCATGTCCTTCCTGTTCCCCACCACGCTGCACTTGCAGGTGGCTGCGGACACGAAGCTCGCGCCGCCTAGCGACATCATTTCCGTGCTCCACAACTTGATCCTGAATGTGGTGGATAATCCGGTGAATGCGCTGCTCTCTGCCAACTACATCGGCATCCTTGGCTGGGCGATCATCATCGGCCTCGCTATGAAAAACATCGCCACCGGCACCACGAAGGCTTGGCTCGATGATGTAGCAAAGACCGTCACCAAAGTGGTGACTTGGGTCATTCATTTCGCGCCGCTTGGCATCATGGGTCTTGTGGCTGACTCCGTGGGCACCGCCGGCATCGAAGCCTTGATCGGCTACGTGCAGCTCCTTGGCGTCCTCATCGGCTCCTACTTCCTGGTGGCTCTGGTGATGAACCCAATCATCGTATTCAGCCGCATCCACATGAATCCATTCCCGCTCATCATTACCACCATTCGTGAAAGCGGTGTCTATGCATTCTTTACCCGAAGCTCCGCTGCGAATATCCCGGTGAACCTGTCCCTTTGCAAACGCTTGGGCCTGAACCCGGATATCTTTACCATTTCCATCCCGCTGGGCGCGACGATCAATATGTCCGGCGCAGCCATCACCATTTCCGTCCTGGCTTTGGCCGCTGCCAATACCCTGGGTATCGAAGTGGATCTCCCGACGGCTCTTCTCCTCTGCATCGTCTCCACCGTAGGTGCTTGCGGCGCATCCGGCGTGGCCGGCGGCTCGCTGCTCCTCATCCCGGTGGCCTGCGCGTCCTTTGGTATTTCCAATGACATCTCCATGCAGGTGGTAGGCGTAGGCTTCATCATCTCCGTCCTCGAAGATGCCTGCGAAACCGCTCTCAATAGCTCCACCGACGTCCTCTTCACCGCCACCGCGGAATACGCAGAGCGCCGCAAAGCCGGCACACTGAAAGCGGAAGACATGATTCCGCATGAAGATTGATTTCAAAAGAGATCGCGATTGAATTCGCGGTCTTTTTTATTTTGGGAGATAAGACGTTCGAAACTTTAGTGAGGAGTGAGAAGTGAGGAGTGGTGGTGCGGCGCACAAATTAAGAAGCGCCGCGAGTTTTGAAGCTTGACGCGCGAACCTGCTTTCTCATAGTTTGGAGCTGGTAAGCTCGCCCCACGAGACAACAACGCTTGTATTAGACGCGCCTCGCTTATTGTCTCTACCGCCAAGAGCCCCCACTGACTCCGCAAGAGCTCCCAGCTCCAAGCTGAAAGCTCAAAGCTTGAAAGCATACTGGTTGAGTGACAAATAGTATGCAAAAGTTTTTCTGAAT
>CAVEMF010000194.1:0-4556 GCA_963616715.1 Ruminococcus bromii
TGGATCCCTCGGCTACGCTCGGGATGACGGCGTGGGGAAGCGGATGAGTCAGTAGCGATATCACACAAAGCCTTACGCAAACATCAGCATGCTTTCCGCTATCGAGAATGGATCCCTCGGCTACGCTCGGGATGACAGCGTGGGGAAGCGGATGAGTCAGTAGCGATATCATACAAAGCCTTACGCAAACATCAGCATGCTTTCCGCTATCGGTTATGGATCCTTCGCCTTCGCTCAGGATGACAGCATCGGAAGGCTACTGTGTCAGTGTGCATTCTTAGGGCTACTGCACGCCTTCGGCGCATTTCTATCCGGCGCTCCCCTCCGCCCACTGCCGAATACTAAATCAATAGCAGTAACCGCTCCATGTGAGTCCGGCATCAAACGCGTCCTGATCACGGATTACTAATCACTGATCACTATTCCCCTAAAAGAAAAAACCGCTATGTTTCCATAGCGGTTTCATGCCATATAAGCAAATTACCAGTTTCTAAATTTAGCCGGTGGGTTATAGAGTCCGCCGGACCAGTCTACCAGGTCTTTCATGCTCTTGGCAGCCAGGAGCTCGCGATCGGCTTTGGAGGCGTCGATGGAGAAGTCTTCGGGGAGTTTTACGATGCCTTCTTTGCGAAGTCTCTTGGTGATTTCCGGATTTTCCAGCTGGCCCACTTCGGTCTTGCCGGCGATGGCGCGGATGGCGTCCATGCGTTCTTCCATGTTGTGGCATTTGTGGAGGTAGGCGATGCCCACTTCGGAGACGATGTGGGTGAGGTCGTCGGAGTAGATCATGATCGGTTCGAGGTCCAGGTTTGCGTTCTTCTTCAGCGCT
The DNA here is from genome assembly GCA_963616715.1 of Ruminococcus bromii. Lineage (GTDB taxonomy): Bacteria > Bacillota > Negativicutes > Veillonellales > Dialisteraceae > Dialister. The sequence continues at coordinate 830 of CAVEMF010000194.1, forward strand.
ACCGCGTCGAGTTCATCGACGAAGCCGGGGAAGCCTTTTTCGGAGACCGTGGTGATGAGCTGGACAACCAGTTTCTTGCCGCGGTTTCTATCGCCCATGAGTTCGAAGCGGTTTGCCACTTCTTCGCCCACTTTCTTCCAAGCGTCGGAGACGTGACGGCGGCCTTTGGCGTCGCAGCCCATGTTCGGAGCGCCGCCAAAGCCTGCTACGTTGTTCTTGGTAGCGGTGGAGGAGTTGCCGTAGCGGTCGATCTGCATGGTGGAGCCGATGAACATGTCAGCGGCATAGTGGCCGGCTGCCTGGCAGTATGCGCGGTTGGAGCGCATGGTGCCGTCGGGGCCGACTGCGAAGACGTCGCTTCTGGCTTTGATGTATTCTTCCATGCCCACTTCGGAGCCGAAGGAGTAGATGGCCTGTGCCCAGCCGGTTTCGATGGCCGGGATCAGGGTCGGATGCGGGTTCAGTACCCAGTGGGTGCAGATCTTGCCGCGAAGGCCCAGGGATTCGCCGAAGGTCGGGAGGAGGAGTTCGATAGCTGCGGTGTCGAAGCCTACGCCGTGGTTCAGGACTTTGACGCCGTATTCTTCATAGATGCCGCGGATGGCCATCATGGCTTTCATGATGCGGTCGTTGGTGATCTTGGCCGGGTCGCGGGTGAAGAGCGGGTTCAGCATGTAGGGGGTCGGGCTTTCGATGACGAAGTCTACCCAGTCAGCCGGGATGTCCACGCGGGGGAGCTTGTCTACGATTTTGTTGACCTGGAAAATCACGATGCCCTGGTTGAATTTCGTAGCTTCTACGATAGCCGGGGTGTCTTCGGTGGAGAAGCCGGTGTAAATATTTCCGTCATGGTCAGCAGCGTCAGCGCAGACGAGGGAGACTCTCGGCACCAGGTCGATGAAGTAGCGGGAGTACATTTCCAGGTAGGTGTGGATGGCGCCGAGTTCTACGCCGTCATTCTGCACCATCTGGGCCAGGCGTTTGCCCTGGCTGCCGGCGTATGCGAAGTCGAGCTTACGAGCGATGCCTTTGTCGAAGACGTCCAGGTGTTCCGGAATGGAAAGGGTGGACTGGATCATGTGCAAATCATGCACTTTGGACGGGTCTACTTTGCAAAGTTCTTTCGCCAGGAAATCAGCCTGTTTCTGGTTGTCCCCTTCGATATTTACTTTGTCGCCGGGGCGAAGGACGGCTTCGAGGACTTTGGCTGCATTGGCAGCGTCTACGATCTTGCCGTCAGCATAGGGAGCAGCGCAAGCGATGCGAGCGGCGGTGTCGTCGCCTCTGGTATGCCAGTTCTTATTGCATGGTTTGATTTCTAACATGAATGGACTTCCTTTCTTGTTTTATAAATGAGTGGAAATAGATCTATACAGGTTCTTGTTGTTATTTTTGCCTATCATATCATGAGGGTGGTGGGTAAGGCTAGGGGGATAGAAATAGTTAGGAGTGAGGAGTTAGGAGTGAGGAGTGGTGGTGCGGCGCACAAATTAAGAAGCGCCGCAAATTTGGAAAGTCAACCCGTGTACTTGCTTCCCCATTACAGTGAACCGTTTACCGTATAACCGGCTCTTTTAACGATAACTGGAAATGGAGCACAACTCTACTTCGCCGTAGTAGTTTATCGCTCTATGTCCCACTAGCCGAAACATGCACGGTGAACGGTTACACGGTTATACGGTAAACGGTAATGGGGAAGCAGGTACGCGCGTCCTGATTTTCAAATTTGCGCCGCTTTCCAATTTGATGCGGCGCACCTTCACTCCTCACTCCTCCCTCCTAACTTCTCACTTTTAAAATACCATCGCCGTCATGAAGTAGAAGATGGATGGGAAGAGGAGGCAGCCGAGGCCGGTGAAGAAGGTGGCGGTCATGGCTGCGTAGGGGACGAGCTTGGGGTTCACGGCTGCCATGCCGGCTGCGGTGCCGGAGGTGGTGCCCATGATGCCGCCGAAGGCCATAGCGGACTGGGGATTATTGATGTGAAGAGGTCTTGCAACGAATGGGGTCACTACCATGACGAGGACGGATTTCACTACGCCGGCTGCGATGGAGATAGCAATGACTTCAGAGGATGCGCCGAGAGCTGCGCCGGTGACCGGGCCGACTACGAAGGTGGCCACGCCTGCGCCGATGGTGACCAGGTCCACTGCACTGGTGTAGCCCAGCGGGTAAGCCACAGCGATGCCGGCTACGAGGCAAACGAATTCGCCAACCAAGAGAGAAGCGACGCCTCTCCAGCCGATCTTTTTGATTTCACGAAGGTCTGCACCGAAAGCGGTGGAGACGATGGCGAAGTCGCGGAACATGGCGCCGCCCACCAGGCCCATGCCGGCGAAGAGTGGCACATCAGCGATGCCCTTATTTCCACCGGTCAAAGCGCCGCCGATGTAGGCGAGCACCAGGCCCAAGAAAATCGCGATGGCGCTGCCATGGACGCGGCCCTTGGTGAGAGCGCCCAGCTTGTATGCCACGTATGTAATCACGCCCAAAAGCATGAAACCAAATACCATGCCGTTCTTAGCGAACAGCTTTGTAATCATTGCTAAGATATCCATTCTTTTTCTCCTTCATTCGAAGCGACCACGAAGCCCTTGCGTGCTGCATAATGTTGTGATGTGTAACTATCGTTGTTTGGTAGTTAGTGATCAGGGGTCAGTGATTAGTGATCAGGGCGCGTCTTCCGCTATCAAAAAGGGCGAAGCCATTCCTATGAAACCTCCTTCCTCTGGAAGGAGGGGGACCGCGTCAGTGGTGGAGGTTGGCCCGCGAAGCTGCTTCCTCGCCTAACCCCCCTGCCCCCCTTCCGGAGGAAGGGGGTATTCGCACCTGACCCTTGAACCCTGAACCCTGAACCCTTATTTGCTGTGTACCAATTCTTCTTCGGAAACGGTTTCTTCTGCTCTCTTACCGGAGAGGACCGGGATGAGGAGGAAGCAGACTGCTACGGCCAGGATCCCGGAGAGGATGGCTACGATGCCGCCGGAGAGGGCTGCTGCCACGTTCTGGATGGAGCTCATGGCTACTACGATGGGGATGTACATAGCGGACCACCACTTGATGCCCGCTTCTTCCGGGGCTTTCATGATGCCCTTCTGCTGTGCCCAGGCGGAAATAATAATGAGCAGCAGCATGGCAAAGCCGACGCCGCCGATATTCGCCTTCACGCCCAAAAGCGCTCCTAGCACATCGCCGATCACGTTCCCTGCCAAATAGCAGCCTGCCAGAAGTGCTACACCGTAAATAATCATGATATCCTCTTCCTTTCCGTGGAAACCTTCGAAATCCTTTCCCCGCTTTGCTATAATAAGAGGAAATCGATTTCTTTTGCTCTTATGGCCATAGTATACAAGATAAAAATAAGAGAAAAAAATTTTTCAGGATAAGATGCAAAAGGCGGGGGGTAAGATGCATTTGGGTTTGATTAGAGAAATATTGGCGCGCGTTTTTGTTTTCTAACATTGGAGTTTTAGTGATCAGGGGTCAGTGATTAGTGATCAGGGCGTGAGTTGGCATACTCTATGCTATCAGGTTAGTAATCAGTAATTAGCGATTACTAATTACCAAATCGATAATGGTACAAAAAGCAAACTGCCTCAAAAGCCAAATGCGCCCCTAATCACTGATCACTGACCCCTGATCACTAAACCAATAGCGTCCTCCCCTATTATTCGAAAGGAGCTCTCCCATGTCATCCTCTTGGATCATCGGCATACAGCATGTCTGG
>CAVEMF010000195.1:0-4534 GCA_963616715.1 Ruminococcus bromii
GCCTTCGGCCACCTTCTTCAGAGAAGAAGGCTTAAGCGGAGCATCACCCGCCCTACGGGCACCCTCTTCAGGGAAGAGGGCAAATGGCGGAAGCAGCCAGACGCGTCCTGATCACTGATCACTAATCACTAACCCCTAACCACTAACCTAAGAATTCCATTAGTAAAGAGGAAATCTTCTTTACACATAGGCTATCTCATGATACACTTTCATTATATGTGTATAAATAGATTACTCTGCAAATGAGGGATGTAAATGTCACTTTATGTAAAGAAATTCGGCGGCAGTTCCGTTGCGACACCGGAGAAGATGCTGAATATTGCAAACCGTGTGCTGCGGGATCGCAAGCCGGGGGATAAGATTGTTATCGTCGTGTCTGCTATGGGCGATACCACCGATGATCTGCTGGCTTTGGCGGCGAAGGCGTCGGACATCAATCATGGCCGCGAGATGGATATGCTTTTGGCTACGGGGGAACAGATTTCTATTTCCCTCATGGCTATGACTTTCAGAAAGCTGGGGGTACCGGCTATTTCCTTGACCGGCCCACAGGCGGGCATCATCGCCGGCGGTGCGTATGGCAAGGCGACCATCGATGATGTGAGACCGGAGCGGGTATTCAAAGAGCTGGAGGAAGGCAAGATTGTCATCGTGGCCGGTTTCCAGGGGCTCATGCCCAATGGCGATGTGGCTACGCTGGGCCGCGGCGGCAGTGATGCGACGGCTGTGGCTTTGGCCGGTGGCATGCATGCGGATATGTGCGAAATCTTCACCGATGTGGACGGGGTGTACTCTGCGGATCCTCGCCATGTGAAGGGCGCGCACAAGATGAAGGAAATCACCAATACAGAAATGCTGGAAATGGCTCGCTTGGGCGCCGGTGTCATGCAGCCGAGAAGCGTGGAATTGGGCATGAAGTATCATATCCCGATCCATGTACGATCCACATTTACAGATGACGAAGGGACAATTATTCGGGAGGTATGTATGGAAGGCTTGAATGAAACCGTTAGAGGCGTCGCTCAGGATGCTCATGCGGCTAGAATCGCAGTACTTGGCCTGCGCAATGTGCCGGGTGTAGCATATAATGTGTTCTCTGCTCTGGCAGAAGATAATATCACTGTGGATATGATCGTACAGAGTGTCAGAAACTCCAATGACGACAAGACGGATATCGTTTTCACTATCGATGATACCGACCTGGACGATGCGAAGAAGGTCCTCGACAAAATGAGAGACGATGGCAAGGTGGAAGAGGTCATTTATGACGACGACACCGCGAAGGTCTCTGTAGTCGGTGCCGGCATGCTCGGCAAGCCCGGTGTGGCAGCCCGCATGTTTGGTGCGCTCGGCAGAGCGAATGTAAATATCGACATCGTCAGCACATCGGAAATCAGTATTTCCTGCCTGATCCTCAGAAAAGATCTGGACAAGGCTGTGCAGGCGATTCACGATGAATTCTTCCCGGAAGATCGAGCTGAATAATATTCAAAGTGGAAAAAGCACAGGTCTTCGCCTGCGCTTTTTCTAGTGTAGGGAAATCGGTGATTTACGGTAGTGGTTTAGTGGTCGGTATTCGGTAGTCGGTAGTCGGGGCGCATTTGACTGCTACGTCCCGACCACCGACTACCGAATACCGACTACCAACTACCCCCTCAATCACAAAAAATAAAACGGCATAGCGAGTCTATGCACCCCAGGAGGTTTGTATGAAATGGAATGATGGAGACATGGTCCACGGTTTCCGTGTGAGCCGCATGTCCTATATCGAAGAAGTCAATGCCGATGCCTATTTGATGGAGCACGTGAAGAGCGGTGCTCGTCTGCTTTACTTAGACAGCGACGATGACAATAAAGTGTTTTACATTTGTTTCCGCACCACCCCGGATAACTCCAAGGGGACGCCACACATCATGGAGCACTCCACCCTGTGCGGCTCTCGGAAATATCCGCTGAAGGAACCATTCGTGGAACTGGCGAAGGGGTCTCTCAATACCTTTTTGAACGCCATCACCTGGCCGGATAAGACCATGTACCCGATTGCCAGCCGCAATGCGGTGGATTTCAAAAATCTGATGGATGTGTATCTGGATGCGGTTTTCTATCCGGATTGCCTGAAGAATCCACAGATCCTCATGCAGGAAGGGTGGCACTACGAGCTGGAAAGCAAAGATGCGCCGCTGACTTACAATGGCGTCGTTTACAATGAAATGAAGGGCGCCCTGTCTGCTCCGGAAGCCATCCTGGAAGACCGGGCCACCGAGAAGCTTTTCCCGAATACTACCTACGGCGTCGAATCCGGTGGTGATCCGGAAGTGATCCCCATGCTTTCTTTCCGCGAATTCACCGAATTCCATCGCCGTTTCTACCACCCGTCGAATAGCTACATCTATCTCTATGGCGACATGGATATCGAGAAGACCTTGGCTTATATCGACGAGGAATACCTGTCCCATTTCGACCGCCGTAATGTGGACTCCGCCGTCAAGACCCAGACGCCTTTCACCAAGCGGGTCACCGTGACCAGCCCCTACGGCATCGCCGAGCAGGAAAGCGAAGCGGGCAAAGCCATCCATGCGCTGTACTTGGCCATGAATGACCACATGACTACCAAAGAATCTTTGGCATTCCGCATCCTGAACTACGTGCTCATCGATATGGACGGCGCTCCGCTGAAGAAAGCCGTCCTGGACAAGGGCCTTGGAAACGATCTCTCCGGCTCCTACTGCGACAGCTACAAGCAGCCGGTATGGACCATCGAAGTGACCGGCTCGGAAACGGAGAAGCAGGCGGAATTTGCGCATGTTTTGGATAGCACGCTCCGCAGCCTGGCACTGGAAGGCATCGACAAGGACATGCTGGACGCTGCGCTGAACCGCACCGAATTCACCTCCCGCGAAAACGACTACCAGGGGCGCCCGAAAGGACTTTTCTACGGCGTTCGCGTGATGGACATGTGGCTCTACGACAGAGACCCCATGGCCGCACTCCGCTACATCGATGACATCAAAGCCCTTCGCGAAGGCATCCAGAGCGGCTATTTCGAAAGCTTGCTCTTGAAATATGTGATCAAGAACCCGCACCAGGTATTGGTGACTTTGAAGCCGGAAAAGGGCCTCACCGAAAAGAAGAATGCTGAAACCGCCGAAAAGCTGGCGTCCTACAAGAGCAGCCTCACTGATGAGCAGCTGGAAGAAATCATGGCTTCCACCAAAGCGCTGAAAGAGCGCCAGGCCTCCATGGAAACCGAAGAAGCGCTGGAAACCATCCCGCTCCTGTCCCGCGAAGACTTGAAGCGCGACATCGAGGAAGAAGAGCTGGTACAGGGCGAAGCGGAAGGGATTTCTCATTTCCACTTCCCTGTACACACCACCGGTATTTCCTATGTGAATATGTTCTTCAAGCTCTACGGTCTCACGAAGGATGAAATCCCCTATGCCATCCTTTTGGCGTCGCTCCTTCGCAGCATGGACACCGAGCAGCACAGCTACACCGAGCTGGCTCGCCTCTCCAATGCTTACACCGGCGGCCTGACCTTCCACGTTTCCAGCTACAGCGGCGTAGACGATGCGTCGAAGTATCTGCCGGTCATGTGCGTGCGCGGCAAGGCTCTCACCAGCAAAGTGGATAAGCTCATGGAAATCCTGGGCGAAGTGATCAATCACACCTCCTTCAAGGATACCCGCCGCCTGAAGGAAATCCTTCTGGAAGAGAAATCCGAATGGGATATGTCTGTATTCTCCCGCGGCCACAGCCTCACCATGGGCCGCCTGGCGTCCTATTTCTCGCCGGCCGGACAGTACGCAGAGCAGACCTGCATGACTTACTACTATTTCCTGGCGAACCTGGTGAAGGAATTCGACGGCAAAGCAGAGGAAATCGCAGAAAAACTCGCCGGTCTTTCTGCGAAGATTTTCACCCGTGCGAATATGTTCTTCGAAACCGTGGGCGAAGCGGAAGAAGAGAAGGCCATGCTTTCCCACCTCTCCGCTGTGATTTCCGACATGCCTATGGGCGAGGAAACCGCGCCGCACATCTTTGACTTCGACAAGACGGCCATCAATGAAGCCTTCCTGACCGCCGGCAAGGTGCAGTATGTGGCCAAAGGCAGCAACTTCCGCCAGCACGGCTTCGAATACACCGGGGCGCTTCGCGTGATGGAAACCATCCTGCGCTATGAGTACCTGTGGAAAAAGGTGCGCGTCCTGGGCGGCGCTTACGGCGCATTCACCCAGTTCCTCCGCGACGGTACCGGCATCCTTTGCTCCTATCGCGACCCGAACCTGAAAGAAACCCTGGACGTCTACAAAGGCGTACCGGAATATCTGGAAACTTTGGAACTCTCTGACCGCGAAATGACCAAGTACGTCATCGGCACCATGGCGGCTGATGAAATCCAGCTCACCCCGATCATGAAGGCCGATAGAGCGATGCTGCGCTACCTCAATGGAAATACCAAAGAAGCCCGCATGCGCATCCGCGATGAAGTGATCAACTGCCAGGTGAAAGACATCCGCGCCCTGGCGCCGCTGGT
>CAVEMF010000196.1:0-4523 GCA_963616715.1 Ruminococcus bromii
ATGTCTGCGATTTCGCAATTTTCAAATTCCGGCACGCAGTATTTCAAAATCCACGCCAAAATCTTTTTGCTGGAAAGCAATCTCTTCGCACTGGCATCGTACTCCGGATTTCCGCCGGACAAGTAAATGTCTTCGAGCTTCTTGTCATCCATGGCCTCACCCCTTTTCCTATTTCTATTGTAGCATACTTTGAAAAGGGGAAATAGGGATAGGCATGTCGTAGTCGGTGGCCGATAGCCGTGACATCTCGATGTATGCACTGGCGAAATCGTCGCTAGCCATCCCTTGACCGCTTCCTCCAAAAGGTCTACCATGATTTTCAAAAGGAAGGAGGGATCCCATGGATTTATTTGGACTGGAAAGGGATAGGGAAATGCGATTTCCCCAGCCCCTATCCTCTCACGCGGTCTTGAAAGAGGCCATCGCTACTTGCCGGCGCTGCCCGCTTCGGGGCGAGGGCGGCCGGGGGCCGGTGCTCTCCACGGGGCCGGCGGATTCGCCGCTGATGATCGTCGGCGAGGGGCCGGGGAGCGTGGAGGATGAGTACGGCGGGCCGCTGGTGGGGCCATCGGGGCAGCTCCTGGACAGGGCGCTGGCGTCGGTGGGCATCACGCGGGACCATGTGTATGTGACGAATATCGTGAAGTGCCGGCCGCGGGGCAATCGGACGCCCACCATGGAGGAGGGAAACCTTTGCGGCGCCATTTGGCTAGCAGAGGAAATCGAGCTCATCCGCCCCAAGGTCATCGTGGGCCTAGGGAAGGTGGCGCTCCGTTTCTTCCTGGGCCGCGACGCCGGCATCATCCGCTCTCGGGGTCATTGGATCGACTACCAAGGCATCCCGGTGATGCCCACCTTCCACCCGGCCTACCTCCTGCGCCAAACCGGCCGCGCCCTGGTGGACGCCAAGTGGCAGGTCTACTATGACCTCAAAGCGGCCAAAGAAAAAGCGGCCGCCGAAGCGCCCGCGTGGGTGTGGAAAAGCGAAAACCCGCCAAAACTCCTGGAGCTATTGGCGGGAGAACGAGAGATGCGGTGCAAACTATCTTTAGGAAATAACGCATTCTCCGTAAAAGTGAGGAGTGAGGAGTGAGGAGTGGTGGAGCGCCGCATCAAATCAAAAAGCGGCGCGAGTTTTTGAAATAGGGAGACGCATTTGGCTGCTTCCCCACTACCGTGAACCGTTTACCGTATAACCGTTTACCGCCCCACTTGACGACAGCGGGAGATAGAGCAATAGACCGTTTATATGAAGCGGCTTATCGCTCCATTTCCCGTTATCCGAAAAACGAACGGTCATAGGAAAGCAGGTACGCGCGCTGATTTTCCAAGCTTGCGGCGCTTCTTAACTTGTGCGCCGCGCCTCCACTCCTAACTCCTAACTTGTTTACCCCTGCACCACCCCGAAGTCCTCCCAGAACGCGGGGTACGATTTCCTTACGCTCTCTGCGCCTTCGATGGTGAGGGCGCCGGTGCATTTGGGGGAAATCACGGCTAGGGCCATGGCGATGCGGTGATCATTCCAAGAGGAGACCGTGCCGCCGCTTAAATTTTCTACGCCATCGATCACCAGGCCATCGGGCTTTTCTTCGATGCGAGCGCCCAGCTTTGTGAGCTCCACCGCCATGGCGTGGAGGCGGTCACATTCTTTGAGGCGCACGCGGGCGGCGTGGATGATTTCCGTGCGGCCGCGGCTCACCGAGGCAAGGGCTGCAAGGACCGGCACCAGGTCGGGGCAATCTTCCGCATCGATGATGACGCCGTGGGTCGCCGATTTCTTCGCCGTGATGACGCCATCCGTTTCGGAAATATGTCCGCCCATTTCTTTTAAAATGGAAAGGATCACTTTGTCGCCCTGCTTCGAGGTAGGCGAAAGGCCGGTGAGAGACATTTCACCACCTACCAGGCCGCCGACGAGCCAAAAGGCCGCCTGGGAGTAATCGCCTTCCACAGAGAAAATGCCATTTCTATAAGACTGCCCGCCAGGGATTTCGTACAGCTCCGGCGTTTTTTCGTGCACCGTGATGCCGTGGCGGGCGAGGGTGTCCAGGGTCATGTCCACGTAGCTCTTCGACTCCAGGGTCGTGGTGCTTCGAAGCACCGAGTCCCCTTCCGCCAAAGGCAGCGCGAAGAGAAGGCCGGTGAAAAATTGGGAGCTCACATCGCCGGGGAGCTCATAGACGCCGCCGGAAAGCTCCCCTTTCACCGTGAGCGGCAGGCCTTTGTCGTTGTCGTAGGAAATATGTTTCTCCTCAAAGATCCCATAGTACGGCGTCAACGGACGGGCGGGAAGCTTCCCGTGGCCCTCGTAGCGCACTTCGTTTCCGGAAATGAGACCCAAAGGGATGGAGAAACGAAGCGTAGAGCCCGACTCTCCCGCATCAGCCATGAGAAGGCCGTCCTGTTTCGTAAGGCCGCCGGAAATATGAAAGGTGAGCCCGCCATCGGCTTCTTCGGCTCTGAATGTGGCTCCCATAAGAGAGAGAATGCGCACCGTCGCCTCGATGTCCTGCGACGGCGTCACACCGGTGAGAGTGCTCTCGCCCTTGGCCAGCGCCGCGGCGATGAGCTCCCGGTGGGTCATGCTTTTGGAGGAAGGCACGCGGAGGAAGCCCGAAAGCGTGCCGGGGGTGATAGTTGTATTCATAGTGTCTCCATTTTTTGTTTAGGGATCAGTGATTAGGGTGCGTTTGTTGAGAGTGAAGTGTGGAGTGGTGGTGCGGCGCACAAATTAAAAAGCGCCGCATATATATAAGGGCGAAGCCCACTGCTTTTACCCCCTTCCTATGGAAGGGGGAGGGCCCGAAGGGCGGGGGTTAGCCGAGTCGCAGGCACGGAAGAAGGGCGAAGCCTTTCCTTTTAAACCTCCTTCCCCTGGAAGGAGGGGGACCGCGTCAGCGGGGGAGGTTGGCCACTGCGAAGCAGTGGGGACTGGCAAGAACAGCTGCTTTCTCACCCAACCCCCCTGCCCCCCTTCCGGAGGAAGGGGGTAAAATCGATGAATAGGGCTGGCGTCAATCGTGATTCCCTATTTCAAAACTTGCGGCGCTTCTTAATTTGTGCGCCGCACCACCACTCCTCACTCCTCACTCCTCACTCCTCACTTTCATTCTACAACCACGTACTCTCCCAGCCGCTCCGTCCCCACCTTCTTGAGCGACGCTTTGCCGATCTTGTCCATGATGACCCAGGTGATTTCCTTGCCCCTTCTCTTCTTGTCGTGGAGAATGTGAGGGATCAGGTCATCGGCGGAGACGCCGATGGAGGTGGGGAGGGAGAGTTTCTTCAAGACTGCAATGAGTCTTTCGGTGCTGCCCGCTTCGGTGAGGCCCAGCTTCTCCGTCTGCGCGGTGAGGACACTCATGCCGATGGCCACTGCTTCGCCGTGGGTATAGGTGTTGTAGTGGAAATAGCGCTCGATGGCGTGGCCGATGGTGTGGCCGAAGTTCAGCATCTGGCGGGCGCCATTGTCAAACTGATCCTCTTCCACAAATTTCACCTTCTGGAGAATGCTTCTCAAGATGATTTCTTCCATCTTCGCTTCCAGGTCCTCTTCACTTTCGAGAGATTCGAAAAGTTCGAAAAGTTCCCTATCCCCGATGCAGCCATATTTCACCGCTTCCGCCAGCCCGTCATGGACATAGCGAGTCGGCAGCGTATGGAGAAGGTCCGGGTCAATGAAGACCCCTTTGGGCTGGTAGAACGCGCCGGCCAGATTTTTCCCCGCCGGCAGATCCACCGCCACCTTGCCGCCCACGGAGCTATCGATCTGCGCCAGGATGGTGGTGGGGATCTGGAAGAAAGGAATGCCCCGCATGTAGGACGCCGCCGCAAAGCCGCCAAGGTCCCCCGGCACGCCGCCGGAGAAAGTGACGATCGCGTCGCTCCTGGACATGTCGAAACCCGCCAGCGCCTCCAACACATCGCCATAGACACGCAGATTCTTGCTGCTTTCCCCGGCGGGGATAGCGATGACCTTCACATCAAAGCCCGCCGCCTTCAAGACCTTCCGGATCTTCTCGCCGTAAATTTCCCGCACATTGTGGTCCGTGATGACGGCGATCTTCTCCGCCCTCGTCAAAGCCTTCAGCTTCTCGCCCACATGGTCCAAAAGGCCCCGCTCGATTTCAATGGTGTACGAATCCTTGCCCAAGTCCACATGTACCGTCTTCATTCCATAAGCTCCCTTCTGCGTCTAGCCGCTTCATTTAAAAAAGTTTGGATCGCCTCTGTATCCTTCGCCTCGATGGCGCGCCGAAGCTCGGCAAGCGACGCGGTGAAGGCATCGATTTCATCCAAGAGCTTCTCCCGATTCTGCATGAAAAGCATGGCCCACAGGTCCCCATTGATATCCGCCACCCGCGTGGCATCGCGGAAAGACCCGCCCATGAAATATTTCGTATCGCCGCCATACGACTCGCTATGGATCAGCGACGTGGCGAGCACGTGAGTCAGGTCACTGGTGTAAGCGATGGCCCGGTCGTGAGTCTCCCCGTCCACCTCCGGCGTATGCGCGCAGCCCA
>CAVEMF010000197.1:0-4494 GCA_963616715.1 Ruminococcus bromii
ACTCCTAACTCCTCATTTTCATAATTATTCACGAACTGTAATAGAAAAAGGAACGCATCATGAAAGCAGCGATGAAAGTCATAGACGAACTGAAAGCGGGAAACCGCGCTTATGTGAAAAGCGGGGGCTTCTCCGGCGATGTGTCTGCTCTTTGCCGGGAGCGGCTGAGGGAGGGACAGCGCCCGAAGGCGGTGGTGATCGCCTGCGCGGACTCGCGGGTGGTGCCGGAAATTATTTTTTCCTGCGGCCTTGGCGAGCTCTTCACCATCCGCATCGCGGGCAATGTGATCGACGCCCACCAGTTAGGGTCCATCGAGTACGCGGTGTCCCATTTGAAAAGTCCCTTGGTCTTAGTCCTTGGCCACACCCACTGCGGTGCTGTAGGCGCGGCGCTTCACGGAGATGCCGACGGCCACATCCGCTACATCACCGACTCGGTGAAGAAGGCCATTGGCAATGAGACGGACCCGAAGAAGGCCTGCGTCCTGAATGCGCTCTCTGCGGCCAAAGAAATCCGCGCCGCCTTCGCCAGCGAGGACGACGCGATCCTTCAGCACGAGCAAGTGGCCGCGGCGGTGTATGATATAGAGACGGGCGTGGTGGAGTGGCTGGGGGAATAAAAGGTTCAAGGTTCGAGGTTCAAGGTTCAGGGGGCGGTGCGCCGCACAATTCATAAAGCGGCGCGAGTTTAAAAATAGGGAAATGCGTTCGGCACGTTCTCCACTACCGTGAACCGTTTACCGTATAACCGTTCACCGTGCGTACTACCGTTAGCGAATCATGGGGTGGTAACCTCTTGCATGGAAAGGTCTATTGTCTTACGACTTGTTAGTGGTAAAAGAGCTGTAAACGGTTACACGGTTATACGGTAAACGGTCATGGGGAAGCAGGTGCGTGGGCTGACTTTCCAAATTCGCGGCGCTTCTTAATTTGTGCGCCGCACCACCCCCTGAACCCTGACCCCTGACCCCTGAACCTGCTTGTCACAAGGAGAATACATGAAGCATATCGACATGACCCACGGGTCTATTGCAAATAAAACACTCACATTTGCCCTATTTCTAGCGCTCACCGGATTTCTGCAGCAGATTTTCAATGTGATCGATACGGTGATCGTGGGGCAGTTTGTGGGGAAGGAGGCCATGGCGGCGGTGGGAAGCAATGCGCCGGTCATTGGTTTCCTCGTCACTTTTTTTATTGGTATTTCTTTGGGGGCCAATGTGGTGATTTCCCAATTCACCGGCCAAGGAAATAAGGAGGGCATCGAGAAGGCGGTGCACACGGCCATCCTTTTCGCGGCCATCGCCGGGCTTGCCCTGGTGGTGGTGAGCGAAATGGCGGCGGCGCCTTTGCTTTCCTTCTTGCAGGTGCCCGAGGAATTGATGGACATGTCCCTCTCGTACCTGCGCATCATTTTCCTGGCGCTGCCGGGGATTTTGATGTACGATTTTACATCCTCCATTTTCCGAAGCCAAGGGGACACCCGCACGCCGCTGGTGTGCCTGGTGATTTCCGGCGTGGTGAAGGTGGTCGTCACCTACGGCCTGGTGGTGTGGGGCGGCCAAGGGGTGAAGGCGGTGGCGATTTCTACCACTTGCTCCAATTTCCTCTCGGCGGCCATGCTGCTCTTCTTCCTGTCGCACACGGCGTCTCGGATTCATTTGTCCTTTGCAAAACTCACGCTTCACCTTCCTATCCTGAAGGAAATCCTTCGCATCGGCTCTCCGGCGGGACTCCAGGGCGCGGTCTTCTGCCTTTCGAATATCGTCATCCAAAGCGCCATCAATAGTTTGGGCGCCGACGTGATGGCGGCGTCGGCGGCGGCTTTCAATCTGGAAATCATGGTGTACCTTTTCATCAACGCCTTCGGCCAGACTTGCACCACCTTCGTGGGGCAGAACTTTGGCGCCGGCGACATGGCCCGCTGCCGGCGGGTGGGGCTCATCACCACCGGGCAGAACTTGGTGGTGACCATCCTCTTCAGCGCGCCGCTCTATCTTTTCGGCGTGCCGCTGCTTTCGCTTTTCAATAGCGATCCGGCGGTGGTGGCCTTCGGTATGATTCGCATGGCCTTCATCGTCCTCGCGGAACCTTTGAATCTTGTGATAGAAATGATTTCCGGCTATTTAAGAGGCTTCGGCAATTCCCTCATGCCGGCGCTCATCGTGGTCTTTGGCATCTGCGGCTCCCGCATCATTTATGTGCTCACCGTATTTCCTCTCTCCCCGGACTTCACCACCCTCATGACCGTCTATCCCGTCAGCTGGCTCATCACCGCCAGCGGCATGGCAGTCCTCCTCTTTGCAACGAGGAAGAAGTACGTATATGGGGAATAACGGTAGGGGGTTAGTGATCAGTGATCGGTGATTAGTGATCAGGGCGCGCGGACCTGCTTCTTCATAGCTATGAGCCATGAGCTTGGAGCTGGTAAGTTCGCCCCACGAGACGACGAGAGAGCTCGCGTAGAGTTGGCAGCGCGCGTACTTTTCTCCCCACCACCGTGAACCGTATAACCGTATAACCGTTCACCGTGCGGACTTCCGATAGCGGGAGTTGATGCGATAAAACGCTACGCCGAAGCAGAGATGTGCTCCATTCCCCGCTATAGCCAAACGAGCCGGTTGACGGTTATACGGTAAACGGTTCACGGTAGTGGGGAGAAAGGTACGCGCGTGCTATATATCTCCAAGGCTAAGCATGCCCGCTGCCTCTGGCCGAGCTCCAAGCTCCAAGCTCCAAGCTCCTAGCTCCTGGCTATGACGAAGCAGGTAGCATGCTTTGGGCTTTATATAGAAAGGAGGAGGCGAAGATGGGAAAGAGAGAAATATTTTTCCTCTGCCTCCTTTGGGCCTTCGCGCTTTGGCTGGAGGCGCCTGGGCTTTCTTGGTGCTACGGGCCGCTGCTTCTTTTGCCGGCGATGGAGGATTGGCGGAGCGGTTATATTTCCGATGGCTGGAGTCTGCTTCTTTTTCTGTGTGGTAGTAGTCTCGCCTGGCGTAGCGGATTTCTAGTGGAGAGTCTTTCCGCGGCGGGGCTCACGCTTTTGATTTACGGACTCTTGTATATGATTTCCCGAAGGTCTTTGGGCGAGGGCGATATATTTCTGGCTACGGCCGCGGCGGCGTGGCTCAGTCCCTCGGGCGCGCTCCTTTCTTTGTGGCTCTCGGCGGTGTGTGCGCTTCTCTATGTGGGGGCGCTTGCGGCGCTGGGGAAATTTTCTATTTCCATGGAAATCCGATTCGCTCCGTTTATCGCGATGGGAGGGCTGGTGACCTATGCACTTGAGAAAACGACGGGCCTTGGCTTCCTCGCATCCTGGTTATCTGTTGGTTGAAGCACTGGTGGCGCTACTCATCCTGGCGCTGTCCAGTGCTTTTGCGCTGCCACTTTTGTGGGATTGGCAGGAGGAGAGGCAGCTCGACATGGCGGCGGCGGAATTGGCCAGCGCCATCCGTGAGGCGGAGATGGAGGCGAGAGGCGGCAGCACGGTCATCTCGTCCACCACGCTCACCTTCTATTGCAAGACCGACACCGATGGCCGGGTCATCTACGAGACCAGGCGGGGCACCAGCCTTGTGACGCCGAAGGGGAAGTTTTCAAAAAATATTTCCGCCAATGGCACCTTAAAGATCACCTTTCGCAAAGACAGCTTCGCCGGCACCGGCAGCGATTCGAAATATTCCATGTACCTTCGCACCAAGGATGGCAAGCACGAGCGCCAAATCGTGGTGGCCATGTATACCGGACGGGCGAGGGTGGTGAAGACGAAGGGATGAGGCTGGCGGTTTAGTGATCAGTGATCAGTGATTAGTGATCAGGGCGTCATCTTCGATGCTTAATGCTATCATGAAGGTGGCATCGCTATGTAAGAGTAGCGGAAAGTAAGTCCTGACCACTAATCACTGACTACCAATTACTAAAGCAATAGTGTAAGGCAACGACTCCCACCTGTTATTTCTGCCAGTTCCTTTCTATTTCCACCGTGGTATAATGAATGAAATTAGGTCTAGGGGGGACGTTATTGGTTTAGTGATCAGTGGTTAGTAGTCACTGATCACTAAATTGATAGCGTAAAGTATCGCCAACTGGCGTCCTGATCACTGATCACTGACCACTGATTACTAACCCTCGACCATATTTCACGACACAAAGCAAAGGTGGGATTGGATTGATAAAGAAAATCGTATGGGCCATGTCCCTTTGGGCGGCTCTTTCAGCGGGCGTAGCGGTGGAGGCAGCGGGGGCTGTTTCTACAAATAGCGCGGCCTCAAAGCTCAAGGAGGCGGCGGTTTCTATTTCCAAGGAGGAGAAGGCGAAGGTGCCGGCCTTTGAGGACAAGCGGATCGAAATCAATTTGGCCAGCCGTCTCTTGACGCTGTACCAGGGCGATGTGGGCATCCGCATGTATCCCGTGGCGCCGGGCAAGCCCTCGTCTCCGACGCCCCAGGGACGCAGGAAGGTGGTTTCCATGGAGAAGAATCCCACCTGGATCGA
>CAVEMF010000198.1:0-4494 GCA_963616715.1 Ruminococcus bromii
GGGGATGGGATAAGAGAGCGGGAGGATGCTGTCGCTTTAGGGATATGGGATAAGGGATATGGGATAAGGCGCGCCTTCCTCTCTCTAACCTCCTTCCTCTGGAAGGAGGGGAACCGCGAAGCGGTGGAGGTTGGTCTGCAATCAGTGTTTCCCTAGGCCAACCCCTGCCCTACGGGCCCTCCCCCTTCCAGAGGAAGGGGGTCAAATAGCGGAAGGCGCGCCCCGACTACCGACCACCGACTACTTTATTACCATATAGAATCGAGGCGAGCATCATGAGAAACAGAATGCATCTTTTATCGGTGTTGTTTCTCGTGATGCTCTTTTTTATTGGACCGATTTCTTATGGTGCGGAGACGGTGTATTTCGACCGAGATTTCGGATCAGCTTATAAAGAAATCCTGGCCGGTGATGAGGCGCTTTTGGATTTCCGGATGAAGGAGACGAACCATAGCACTGTAGAGCTTTTTGCGAATCCGGATACCATGGCGGCGGAGATGTATGATTTCCAGGCGGACATACTAAAGACCGCTGGGGACATGTACCGCTGGTATCCTCACTACACGGCAGCGGTGGTATTGGCCGTGCGAAATAATTGCGACAAGCCCATTTCCGGTTGGCAAAGTTTGCGAGATCAACCGGTGACGGTGAGCTTTCCCACCGATTCTCCGCGGCTGGAGATGGCGGTCATGGCGGCGTCCTACGGCCTGACCGGCGGGCTCAAGAGGGAGGAGGGGCTCCGTTTCCTGGAACGACTGGCGAAGGAAAATCGCCTTCGGACCGACACGACCCTTTCGGGGATAGGGTACCTTCACAAGCAGGAGAAGGAAGAAGCGGATGTGTATATTTCCACCGACGTGCAGGTGCGGCTGTGGCAGGATAAGGGGATGCCCGTCCATATCGTGGTGCCCACGGAAGGGACGCTGGCTTTCCAGCGAGGCCTTCTGGCGAAGCGGCCTTTGGGGCTGGATGGGGATCGCATTGAGAGAGAATTGCTTCTCTCGCGCTATCGTCTGCAGCCCGGCGGGCATATGGTCCTCGTGCAGGACAGCGTGGCCTTTGCAGATGATATGGAGCCATTGAGTAGCATGGTGCAGTCATCTGTGCTGGGCATCCACGCCATGCAGCCTTTCCTTGGCGTGCCTCACTTGGTGCGGTATTGCGTATTTCTATTTTTCTTGATCTTGTGGGAGGCGAGCCTGTCCCGGCGCCTCTATGAACCGGCCATGCGAAAATGGGTCTTGGCGCTCCTTTTCGTGTCTGTCGGCTGGGTCTTGGTGCGGCTGGCGAAGCTCATGGCGCCCTCGGATGCAGAAACGACGATCCGCTATCTTTGGTATGGCTACTACGTATTCATGGCGGCCATATCCTTCCTTTTCGCCTACATGGGCGGTCTGGCCTCCGGGATTTCGAGAGTGAAGCGCGGCGCGCTCTATGTCTTCTCGGCTCTTTCGGTGTTCCATGCGCTCTTGGTGCTCACCAATGACCTCCATCACCAAGTCTTCCAATTTCCTTTGGGACTATCGGTGGCCGAGTCGGTGCATACCTATGAAATCGGCTACTGGGCCTTCCTCTTGTTCTGCGCCTTTGAGTTTTTGTTGGCTAATCTTTGGATTTACAGCTCTGCCTGGAAATCCCATCTCTTGCGGGCAAAGCAGCTTTGGCCCCAGGTGGTGACGATCCTCTTCGCCGCCTATATCGCGGGGTACAATACCGGCGCTTTCTGGATATCCTACACGGAGCTGGTTTTCATTTCCATCGGCGGCGCCTTCCTGTGGCTGGAGCTTCTCTTGGATACCCAGCTCATCCCGTCCAATCGGAAATATCGCGATTTCTTCACCCATGCGAATTTGGGTATGGAAATACGAAATAAAAAGGGAGACACAGTCTTCTCGTCCCGCTGGCTGCCGGAGAGCGGGAGCACTGAGCAGGTGATGCCCATCAAAGGGGGTCACGTGATCTGGCATCGGAATGATCGGGAATTGCGGGAACAGAAGCGAAAGCTATCGCTAGCAGCCGATACCCTGGCCCGTGCCTATGAGCTGGCGAAGAAGGATGAGGAAATCCAAAGAGACTACATCCGCATGCAAGTGGAAAAGAAGATTTATAAAGAGCTGGAAGAAATCCTTGCTTCCAAAGGCTATCTGTTGGAGAAATATACGAAATTCCTAAAGACCGCGCCGCCGGGAAACGCGGCGGACATCGCCGTGTCCCGCCTGAATGTCATCGCTGCGTACATCAAGAAACGCTGCGTCATGCTCCTCAAGGGACGGGAAAATCAATCGCTTGATCCCAGGGAGCTCCGCCTTTCCCTCGAAGAACTTTTCCGCTACCTGGAGAAAATCGGACTCAAGGGCATTCTCTCCTTTGAACTGGAAGGCCCCATGGCGGTGGAGAAAGCGCTCTCCCTCTACGATTTCTTCGAGCAATTCATCGAAGCTGCCGTCCTTGGCGAAGAGACTCACATGGTCTGTCAGGTGGAAAAGAAAGAAGACGCCTTCGTCCTTCGCGTCCTGGTAGACCACCGCATCTGGGTCCTCTCCTTCATGCAAGACATCCGCAAAGACTCCCGCTTCCAAGACCCCTCCATACGCCTGGCGCTGGAGGATCTGGATTATGCGTATAGCGTGCAAGTGTGGTGCAGGGAACGGTAGGGATTTAGTGATTAGTAGTCAGTGATCAGTGATCAGGGCGCAGCTGACAAATAGCCCACGTCGGATGATACCGGTATCAATTTAGAAATTGGTGGTCAGGGCACATTTGGATGTTTTCTCACGATTCATGCCTTCTTTGCTGAAAGAGACGGCCTTAGGCCAGATGATGATTTAATGAAGAACGGTTAGTATGTAATTTAACTCTGTCCTTAAACGCGTCCTGACCACTGACCGCTAATCACCAATTACGAAAACGATAACAGTATCATTGCAAATGCCTCATTCGCCAAGCGCGTCCTGATCACTGATCACTGACCACTGATTACTAAATAAATAGCGTTATTCCCACTACTCTTACCAATCGAAAGGAGGTGTCGATCCCCTTGGCTGCCTTATACACCCTTCCCACCGCTTGGCTTTTGGCCATGACTGCTTTCGGTGTGGTTTTATTTCTTGGCGCATCCCAGCTGTACTACTGGGCGCAGGCGCTGCATCGGGAGCGGCGATTGCAACGGATGGCGCTGGAGGGGATGAATCTCCTTTTGCTTGGCATGGCGACGCTGATGACTTATCTCGCCATGAGCTGGCGGGCGGCGGGGATCCTGTCCCTTCATAGCGGCGAGTGGATATGCTATTTCATCACTGCCGGCGCCATCATCCAGGGGCTTTACTGTCGAAGCAGGGAAGAAGGCGGGCTGCTTTTGGCCGGAGCGGCGGTGCTATTTCTTCCTGTCTTCGAGCGCTACATGCCCTGGGTTTGGCTCCTTGCCATGGCTCTTTTGACTATCCGCCTCACCCTTTTGCTTCCGGCGGCCCGCAAGGCTTACCATGAGGAAATCACCATTTACTCTATCCAAGAGGCCGTGGATACCTTGGAAGAGGGGATTTTCCTTTGCCTAGACAATGGGGAACCGGTGCTCATCAATAAAGCCATGGGCCGGGCCATGGAGGACATCTGGGGGACTCCCTTTCGCAATGGCAATGTGCTCTGGCATCTACTTTTTCAAAATATGCCCCAGGGCATCGAGAACGAGCGGCAGGGACAGAAAATCTTGATCCGCTTCTATGATGGCCGGCGGCTGCTTTTCTCGAAGGAACCGATTTCCATCGGACGCACTACGAATTGGCAAATCACTGCCACCGATGTGACGGAGATTTCTGTGATCAATGAAGCCTTGGCGCTTAAAAATAAAGAGCTCACCTGCAGAAATGAGAAGCTCAAAGAAACCTTGCAGAAGCTGGTGGAAATCCAAAGCCGCGAGACCTTGGAGGACATCCGTTTCCGCACCCACGACCTCATCGGCCAGCGCATCAGCCTTTTGCAGCAAATCCTAAATAGTAAGGATTATAAAAACTACGACCAAGTGGGGCCGCTGCTCTCGAGCATCCTCACGGATATCAAGAAAGACATCTCCGCCCAAGCGCCCCAGCTTTTCGCCGAGCTCATCCGCACCTATCGAGACCTGGGCATTTCTGTGAAGGTGGCGGGCATCCTTCCCACCGACAAAAAAGTGGCCGGCGTCTTCGTAGAAATCGTCCGAGAAGCTATGACCAATGCCATCTGCCACGGTAACGCCAATGAGATTTCTATTGCTTTTTCCGACCACCAGGGCTATGCTATGGAAATCAAAGACAACGGCATCGGCTGCCCCGGCCCCCTTCACAAAGGCAATGGCCTCACCGCCATGGAAAAGAAAATCACCGCCCTCGGCGGGACGGTGCAAGTGACAAAGACGCCGCATTTTGGATTGATGGTGGTGATTTAGTGGTCAGTGATTAGTGATCAGTGATCAGGGCGCACTTGACTGCTCAGTCAGGTGCGCCCTGACCCCTGACCCCT
>CAVEMF010000199.1:0-1293 GCA_963616715.1 Ruminococcus bromii
GTACATGTGCTATGTTTTCTCATTCGCTTTTCATCACCAGTCATCCTGAGCGAAGTCGAAGGATCTATTCAGCAGTAGCGGATTATTTGACCGCTGCCTCAGGGGGATTCCTTGTTTCCTGCTGGCAATGAACGCGTAGTAAGCTTTTGAGGCAACTTTGTGTTTATACCGCTATTGCTGGATGGATCCTTCGGCTACGCTCAGGATGACTGTGGGGAGGATGACTGTGGAGTCAGCAGGCATGCTTACCGCTATCGGTGAATAGATCCTTCGACTACGCTCAGGATGACAGCGTGGGGGCGGAGCGCGGTTATACGGTAAACGGTTCACGGTAGTGGGGAAGCAGCCAAACGCGTTCCGACTATCGACCACTTTTTCCTACTATGCCTTTCCCTCATTTTTAATCTATCACTCATATTATTTTCGCAACCATGTTTCTAAGAAGTGGAAAGAGTGTATACTATAAAGGAAGGTTGTGATGGGATTTCTTTCATGGCCGCAAACAAAAGAAGGAGAACAGGGGAGATTTCTTCATGAGAAGGAGGAATTGATTATGATCCGTTTCACATTGCCAAGAGATTTGTATTGTGGTCATGGGGCCATTTCTGAGTTGTCTTCTTTGAAGGGACATAAGAAGGCTTTCATCTGCACCGGCGGGAGCTCGATGCGCCGGGGCGGGTTCTTGGCGAAGACAGAAGCGGTGCTCCATGATGCAGGGCTTGAGACTTACGTCATGGATGGCATCGCGCCGGATCCGTCTATCGAAGAGGTGCAGAAGGGCGCAAAGCTCATGCAGGAGTTCGAGCCGGATGTGATCGTGGCTATCGGTGGCGGTTCGCCCATCGATGCAGCGAAGGCTATGTGGGTCTTCTATGAATATCCGACTTTAACTTTTGATGATATCAAGAAACCATTCTCTCTGCCGGCGCTGCGTCAGAAGGCGATTTTCGTGGCTATCCCTTCCACTTCGGGCACGGCCACGGAAGTGACAGCTTTCTCTGTCATCACCGATTACTCCACCGGCATCAAGTACCCCTTGGCGGATTTCAATCTGACGCCGGATCTCGCGATCTTGGACCTCGATATCCCGCTTACCATGCCGAAGACTTTGACGGCGCACACAGGCATGGACGCGCTGACCCATGCCACAGAGGCCTATGTTTCTAAATTTGCCAATGGCTTTACCGATCCTTTGGCGAAGCAGGCGGTGTCCGATATTTTTGATAGCATCGTGGAGTCTTACCATGGCGACACGGCGGCTCGCGACAAGATGCACATCGCCCAGTGCCTGGC
>CAVEMF010000199.1:1639-4480 GCA_963616715.1 Ruminococcus bromii
CCGGAGAATCCCCGCGAAGTGGACGACGAGCTCATGGGCCGGATCCTCGAGTGCGCTTACTATGGGCGGGTAGTAAATTTCTGAGATTTTAGTGATTAGTGGTCAGTGATCAGTGATTAGGCCGCGTTTGGCAGTAGAGATAGCAGGGATGCTGGTGGTTATCGTGGATTGTTCCCTGGAATAGCGGTAAGCACGCCCTGATCACTGATCACTAATCACTGATCACTAGATCACCACCGTTTCCCCCACATTTCCCACATTGCAACTCCTCTCTCAAGCCTATATAATTGAAATATACTATAGACTTGTAGAGAGGAGTTTTATGATGCCGCCAAGCGATAAAGAGTGGAAGGAGCTTCCGGATGATGAGGAAATGCTTTCGCTGATCTTAGATGAGACGAATCAGATGATCCAGCTGAGCGACTTGGAAACTTTTCGCATGCTGTATGCCAACAAGCCGGCGAGGACATTTGCCATGCATCACGGCGAGGACTATCATGGGAAGCATTGCTATGAGTACATGATGGGTCTGAAGGAGCCTTGCCCGTATTGCCCCATGCGCACGCTGGGGGACCGGCCGTCTGCGGAGACGGAGGTGGATAATGGAAATCAGATTTACGCCGTGAAGACCAATGTATTTCACTGGAAGGGAAAGAAGGTTTTCATGGAGTATGCCTGGGACATCACGGAGATCCGCCGGTCTCAGCGCATTTTCGAGTCCCAGATGAAGCTGCTCCTCCAGTCCATCCCCGAGGCCCAGGGGATTCTTCACTTCGACCTCACTGCCGATGTGTGCCTTTCTTTGAACGGCGCGGCGAAGAAAAATATGAGCACCTTCCCGACGCATAGCACCGTGAATCACACGCTGCGTCACATGGTTTCCTTCATCCCAAGTCCGGAGGAGCGGGAGACTATGTATGAAAAATTCTGCCGCGAAGCCTTGGTGGAGAGCTATGAGAAGGGAAATGTGGAGATTTCCAGAGATACGATTTCCTACTTCGACGATGGCTCCATCCGCGCGGCCCGCGTGATCGCCCGTCTCCAGGTGAATCCGTCGAATGACCACATGGAGGCCATCCTGTATGGCTTGGATATTTCCGATGAAGTGAGGGAAAAGGAAAATTACGAAGTCCGTCTGCGCCAGCAGCTCACCATTTTTCACGCGCTGGCTCGGGATTTCCTGAATGT
Organism: Ruminococcus bromii; assembly: GCA_963616715.1. Taxonomy (GTDB): domain Bacteria; phylum Bacillota; class Negativicutes; order Veillonellales; family Dialisteraceae; genus Dialister. The sequence continues at coordinate 2,828 of CAVEMF010000199.1, forward strand.
CTTCCTCATCCATCCGGATGAAGGGCAAGTGTACATCCTGAAGATGGATGGCTTCGTGGTGCCCGGTCTCATTCGCGGGGCGACGACGCCGTATCGCTTTGATGACGCGGTGCGGGAGTATGTGAAGAGCCGCGTGCACCCGGAGGACCAGGCGCGGATTTTGGAAATATGGCAGATCCCGGTGCTCCGAGAAAAGCTCATGGAGGCGCCGGAGTACGTGGGGAATTACCGCACCTTGATCGACGGGAAGACGCACTACTATCGCTATCGTTTCGTGGGCCTGGAGGGAAGCAATCAGATCATTGCCGGCTTCCAGAATATCGATGCCATTATTTCCGATGAAAAAGAGAAAAAGGAAACCTTGGCGAAAGCGCTCCAGGCGGCGAACCAGTCTAGCCAGGCGAAGACCACCTTCCTCAATAGCGTGTCCCACGACATCCGCACACCGCTGAATGCCATCACCGGCTTCACGGCTCTGGCCATGAACCATGCGGCCGACCCGGAAATGGTGAAAAATTATCTATCCAAAGTCACGGTGGCCAGCAATCATCTCTTAGCGCTCATCAATGACGTCCTCGACATGAGCCGCATCGAAAGCGGTCACCTCGAGCTGGAAGAGAAGCCGGTGTCGCTTGCGCGGATTTTCCAGGACTTGGAAACCATCATTCAAAATGACATCAAAGCCAAGGGGATTCGTTTCTTTGGGGACATGAAAAATTTATCCCATCCCTATGTGCTCATGGATCCCATGCGGATGAAGAAAGTGCTCCTGAACATCCTGAGCAATGCGACGAAATTCACCAACGAAGGGGGCGAGATCCATTTCTGCATCGAGGAAATGGAAAGCGCTGAGGCGGGGAAGGGGCTTTATCGCTTCCATATCCGAGATACCGGCATCGGCATGTCGAAGGAGTATCTCTCTCATATCTTCGAACCATTCAGCCGCGAGGAAACGGCGACAGTGAGCGGCATCCCCGGCACGGGCCTGGGCATGTCCATCGCCAGCCGCATCGTGAAGCTCATGGGCGGCACCATCGATGTCACCAGTGAAGTGGGGAAGGGCTCCCACTTCATCGTCACCGTCCCGGCTACTCGGCTGGCAGAGGAAACGCAGGACAAGGAAGAGCCGGAAGAAAAGCTGGAGAAAATCATCGAAGGCAAGCGGGTGCTGCTGGTGGAGGACAATGAGCTGAATCGGGAAATCTGCCAGGAACTCTTGGAAATGGCCGGCTTCACCGTGGACACCGCGGAGGATGGCAAGGTGGCCGTGGACAAAGTGCGGGAAGCTCCGGCGGGTACCTATGATGTGATCCTCATGGATATCCAGATGCCTGTCATGGATGGCTACGAAGCCACCCGCGAAATCCGCTGCCTGGTGGAAGGCAAAAAAGCGGGCATCCCTATCTTCGCTTTGACGGCCAATGCTTTCGCCGAAGACCGTCGCCGCGCCATCGAGGCCGGCATGAATGGCCACATCGCGAAACCCATCGACATCCCCTCGCTGATGAAGACGCTGCGGAATGTGTGATGGGGTGGCGCTGCCGGTTTAGTGATCAGTGGTCAGTGATCAGTGATTAGTACTTTCTAGCTTAGTCCCCAGGGGCGCGCCCCATTGATTTGGAATGAAAGCCGATTGCGAGCAAAAGGGGCAAG
>CAVEMF010000200.1:0-4469 GCA_963616715.1 Ruminococcus bromii
ATGAATAAAAATTCTTATGATTTTTGAATCTTCGATTTAATCAGTGGTTCCCTAGAGGCACAACCAGCAGTAGCGGAATCATGTAAAACTCCTGACAAACATCAGCATGCTTACCGCTATTGCTGAGCATGCGCCTTCGGCGCATTTCTATCCGGCGCTATCGCGCGACCCTTCTCCAAGGGTCTACTTTCTTAGGGCCAGGACAACAAATCAATTATATACCTCAGCATAAAAACCTCAACTTAATAACATTACTTCCAACAAAAAGGAGTATGGATTATGCCAATTCTACAGCCTTGTTATAGATTTCCAGGAAATCTTCTGCCTTGAGGCTTGCGCCGCCTACGAGAGCACCGTCGATGTCTTTTTGTTTGAGGAAATCGGAAATATTGCTTCCCTTCACCGATCCGCCGTAGAGGATATGTACTTCTTCCGCCGCTTTCTTGCCGGCTACATCTTTCACGATGCTGCGGATGAAGGCAGAAATCTCTTCTGCCTCTTCTGCGGTAGCTGCCGCGCCGGAGCCGATGGCCCAGATGGGTTCATATGCAATGACGAGGCGGGAAATATCCTTCTTATCCAAAAGAGTGATAGCGCTTCGGATTTCTTCTTCAATTCGCGCCTCGGCCCGTTCCTCTTTTCTTTCTTCCATGGTTTCGCCGACGCAAAGGATCGGAGTCAAGCCGGCCTTTAGCACGGCATCCACTTTCTGAGCCACGAAAGCATCACTTTCACCCAAGATCTGCCGGCGCTCCGAGTGACCGCAAATCACATAAGTGCAGCCCAGCTCTTTCAGCATGGCCGGAGAGATTTCTCCTGTGAATGCGCCCTTTTCTTCAGGATACACATTCTGGGCGCCCCAGTGGATGGAGGAGCGTTCCAGGAAGAATCGACAAATGGGAATGGAAGTAAAGGGTGGGCAAATGAGAAGTTCTACTTTTTCATTCTTTTTGATCTTGAATGATTTAAAGAAAGCTTCCGTCTCTGCCACGGTGAAATTCATTTTCCAATTTCCTGCGATCAGGATATGTCTCAAATCGATCACTCCTTGTCAGCCAGGATAGCTACGCCCGGGAGCACCATGCCTTCGAGCATTTCCAGAGAAGCGCCGCCACCGGTGGATACATGGGAGAATTTATCGCCGATGCCCAGCTGATCCACGACGGAAGCCGATTCGCCGCCGCCGATGACGGTGGTCGCGTCGAGATCCGCCATGGCTTCCGCGATGGTGAAGGTGCCTTTGGAGAACGGTTTCATTTCAAATACGCCCATGGGACCATTCCATACGACGGTCTTCATCTTTTTCAGCGTTTCTACATAGAGGTCGATGGTCTTCGGCCCGATGTCGAGAGCCATCCAGGGGTCTTCGAATTCTTCTGCCGAGAGGACTTTGGTATTTGCATTTTCAGAGAACGCATCCGCTGCCATGAAGTCGATAGGCAGGAGGATTTCGCTGCCCATTTCTTTGGCTTTGGTCATCAGATTTCTAGCCAGATCGAAACGGTCTTTATCCTGCAAGGACTGACCCATGTCATGACCCTGAGCAGCTACGAAAGTATTCGCCATGCCGCCACCGATGAGAATCACGTCCGCTTTTTCCATCAGATTGGCAATGACCTGGATCTTGTCGCTGATTTTCGCACCGCCGATGATGGCCGCGAAAGGACGCTTCGGATGTTCGATGACGCCATCGAGGAAATCGATTTCCTTCTTCAGGAGAAGACCGGACACCATAGGCATCAGTTTGCCCACGCCGGCAATGGATGCATGGCTTCTGTGAGATACGCCGAACGCATCATTCACCGCCAGGCTGCAGCCGGTGACCAGGTCTTTCGCAAAGTCAGCGCCATTCTTTTCTTCTTCCTTGTGGAAACGAAGATTTTCCAAAAGCAACACTTCGCCGGGCTTCAATGCTTTTTTCTGCTCAGCTGCTTTTTCGCCCACGCAGTCTTCTGCAAAGGCTACGTCCTGGCCCAAAAGTTCCGAGAGGCGCTGCGCCACCGGTTTCAGAGAGAGGTCTGCTTTCACCTCGCCCTTCGGACGGCCCATGTGGCTGGCAATCACCAGTGCTGCGCCCTGATCCAAAAGGTAGCGCAGGGTCGGGATGGTAGCGCGGATGCGGATATCGTCAAGAATATGTCCCTCTGCGTCATGGGGCACATTGTAGTCTACGCGAATATATACGGTCTGGCCCTGGGGCTTCAAGTCATATACGGTCTGCTTATTCATGGATTAGAGTCCTTTCGATGCTACGTATTTCACCAGGTCGATGATTCTCATGGAGTAGCCCCATTCGTTATCGTACCAAGCGATGACTTTGATCATATTTCCTTCCATTACCATGGTGAGGAGGCTGTCGACAGTGGAGCTGACGTCGGTGGTGCGGAAATCACTGGAAACCAGCGGTTCGTCGGTGTAAGCCAGGATGCCTTTCAATTCGCCTTCCGCCGCTTCCTTGAGAGCTGCATTGATTTCTTCTTTGGTGGTCGGCTTTTCCACTTCTGCCACCAGGTCTACCAAGGAAACGTCCGGGGTCGGTACGCGGATAGCCAGGCCATTCAGCTTGCCCTTCAGTTCCGGGATGACGATGCCGATGGCTTTCGCTGCACCGGTGGAGGTGGGGATGATATTTTCTGCAGCCGCTCTGCCTCTTCTAGCGTCTTTCTTGTGCGCCTTTTCCAGGATCGCCTGGTCATTGGTGTAGGAGTGAACGGTGGTCATGAGGCCGCGGAGGATGTGGAATTTTTCATTCAGCACTTTCACTACCGGTGCCAGGCAGTTGGTGGTGCAGGATGCATTGGAAATCACATTGTCGGTTTCCGGATTGTAGGTTTCTTCATTGACGCCCATGACGATGGTAGCGTCATCATCTTTGCCCGGAGCGGTGATGATGACTTTCTTCACGGTGCCTTTGATATGCTTGCCGGCGCTGACTTTGTCCTTCAGTTTGCCGGTAGATTCTACGACGATTTCTACGCCATAGGCGCTCCAGTCCAGATGTTCCGGATCGCGGTCAGAGAATACATGGATTCGTTTGCCGTCCACAATGAGGTCATCCCCATCGATCTGTACATCCTTGTCCAAACGGCCATGGACGGTATCGTATTTCAGCAGATATTCTGCTGTTTCTACGCCACTCGGATTGTTGATAGCTACCACTTCCAGGTCATCTCTGTCCAAAAGTCCGCGGAATACCAGTCTTCCGATTCTGCCGAAACCATTAATACCGATTTTTGTCATGATGTTTATACCCTCCTGTTTCTGACACTGCCAATCGCAGTATTTCCTCTGCTGCTCCTTCGTCGGTAATCAAAGTACCGCGCACGCCGGCCCTGGCCATCGCCAAGATCGCCGCGCCCCTCTCATGCCCGCCGGCAGCAATTAAAACGTGCGGGATCGATGGGATATCTTCTTTCGAAATGCCCGCATTGTACAACCGATATAAAATCTTCCCTTTTTGATCCACGAAGAGTCCCAGCGCTTCACCCACAGCGCCCTCTTTTTCCAGCCGCTGCCGCACGTCCGCGGGGAGCGAATGGGAAGCCGCCATATCTTTGGCATCCTGGATGCCTGTCAAAAGGATGCGCACTTTAGGAAATAGCGCGTCCATGGCTTTCACCTGAGGGAGCTCATTCTTCACTTGCAGATAGAGCTCCGGCGAAAGACCGTCAGGGATATGCAGGATATGATACTCACCGCCAAGCTGCTCAGCCATCCGGGCAGCTACCACATTGGGCAGGTACTCCACCTTCTGGCCAAATCCGCCGCCGGCCGGCAGTACATCCACAGGCATATGAAACTTCGGCAGCGCTGAGGCGGTCTTTGCCATCATAGGCCCACCGGTAACTGCCATGACGTCATGGTCGCGGATGATGCGCATCAAGGTGAGCGCCGTCACCTGGGCGATGTCCTTTTTCACCGTATCCCAGATATCCAGATCGCCCCGGACCAAAATCACTTTCTCCATGGAAAGAAGGCGGCCAAGCTCTTTCTCTTTCTCCGCCAAAGCCGGGCTTTTTTGGAAATAGTGGGACAGCGGCGCCAAAAGGGAACGCCCCTTGTCCGTCAATGTCATTCCCGATGGGCGGGCAGTCAAAAGACCCGCACGGTTCATTTCATCCACATGCCGTCGCACGGTACTCTCCGAGAGTTTCGTCTGCACCACAAGCAGATGGCGCCCCACCGGCTCCGTGGCATCAATGACACGAAGAATCTCATAACGCTCCAAAGCTTCCGTCATGATTTCCGGCACCAAGAGCATCATCAAAGAATCTTCTTCCACATTCATCACTTCCCTATCCTTATATATCCGATAAAAAACGAATGGAATCAGGCAAAACTCTACGTGTACAGTATAGCACGAAAGCATTTATACTACAATAACTGGCGCGAAATTTATGTTGAAGTATATGCTATTTGTTTTTAGTGTGCAATTTTATAAAAAGGGGGCATGGGGCAGGGGGCATGGG
>CAVEMF010000201.1:0-4457 GCA_963616715.1 Ruminococcus bromii
CTGCTTTGATCTCCGCTTCAACGGTTTTATGTTGACTGTAGGATATAATGATTTGGGTTATTTGTCAAGTATGAGAGGGAAATAACGATTGAGGTTTAGTGATCAGTGATCAGTGGTCAGTGATCAGGGCGCGTCTGGCTGCTGAGTCAGATGTGCCGGGGCCTTTTTTCCTGGAGAGTGGGCTTGTGCTCTGGCAAATTCCCAAATTCGCGCGGCATTGTCTTTGGCGAAGGTGAGGAGATGATTTAGCTCTTCTGGAGAAAAACCATCTTGGTCAATTACGTCTAATGCGGGAAGGCGGGCTTCCAGGAAATAAAATCCTGTCGGTACCGGCTTTTCGAAATACATGCGAATGTATTCTCCTGTGCCCGATACCTTTATATCGCTAAAAGTAATGATAGTACCATCTTTCCATTCGGCAAAAGTATATTTCATAAAGCACCTTCTTTGGTATTGACTAATAATTGCGGCGGCGTCGAAATTCAATATGCTGTGTGAGCCCAGTGCTTAATGCGGCCCGACTACCGACCACCGACCACCGACTGCTAAAACGCCCAGGAAAACCAACCTCCACCGCGAAGCGGTCCCCCTCCTTCCAGGGGAAGGAGGTCACATTGCGGAAGACGCGCCTTATCCCTTATCCCCTGTCCCTTATCCCTGGTCTACTACCCACACCCACGGCACCCCATCCTTCTCATGGACTCCCAAAATCTCCGGCTTGTAATCCGGGAAGGTTTTCCCGTAGTCCGAGAGGAAGAGGAAGTAGGAGAGGATTTCTTTGGTCCACACTTCTCCGGGGACGAGGACGGCGATGCCGGGCGGGTAGGGGAGCACCAGCTCCAGGGCGATTTCGCCTTCGGCTTCGGCAAGGGGAATGCATTTCCGATTTCCTTTGATGAAATGCTGCCAGGCTTCGCGAGCTGTCATGGGGGACGGCGGGAAATGGTCCTGTGAGAAAAGGGTCTGCTGCAGCTCGTGGGCGTGGTGCTCCGTGAGGAAATGGGCGTACCGCGCGCTGAAGTCTCGAAGGTCTTCGGATGAGGCGCTGGGGAGGAGCTCGCAAAGCGGGCGATTTTCGAAATAGGCTTTTTCTAATGCAGAGAGGTGATCCACCAGGCGAGATCCTTTCTCTTTACTGTCTCCCGGTTCCGAGAGGAAGAGGAGGGTGTAGAAATCCGATTTCTCTGCCGTCACGCCGTGGGCCTCCAAGTACGCGGACACGAAAGGCGCCGGGATGGAGGGAGATGCTTCATCGATTCCGCGAGTGGTAAGGAGGACCTTACAGGGATCGGCGAGGTAGAGCCCCTTGGGCATATGGGTGAAGCTATTCCAAGGCGCGGACTCCAGCTCCCAGAAGGCAGGGTCTTTGAGAATCGTGTCCGTGTCATAAGACTCCCAGGGGCGGCCGCGAACCGTGGGCGGCAGGAAGGGGCGGAAGAGGCGGCAGCGAGTAAGGATTTCCTTTTTGAGAGCAATGGACGCGCGGGCCGCTTTTTCCCAAAGCGCCGGGCCGTGTGTTTCATGGAGCAGTGCATTCATTTCGAGGCCGGCCAGGAGCGGATAGTAGGGGGACGTGGAAATGTGCATCAGGTATGTGCTCTGGAGCAGGTCATCAGGGACGTAGCGACTTTGATTTCTGATGTGGCTGTCCTTTTTGTGAAGCTGGGAGGTCATGGAGAATCCCGCCAGCTGTTTGTGCACCGACTGGGTCACCAGGATCCCCGGCGCCTCTTCGCCCAGGTCCATGGCGAGGATCGCTGCGTCTTTCAGAAGCGGCAGGAAATTTTCGTAGCCTGCCCAGGCGCCGTCGAAAAGGATGTAGTCGCAGAGAGGCCCTACGCTTTTTAAAATCTCTTTCGCGTTCAGGAAAAGGCCGTCGTAGGTGGCAAGCTGCAAGCAGGCCAAGCGGAAGGGGCGCTCTTTTTTCGTGGCGGCAGGGGAAATTTTGGCGGCGGTAGCGCGAAGGCGTGTGGCGTCCAGCGCGCGACTCGTGAGTCCGCCGATGATGCCCTGGGGATTTCTCTCAGACTCCAGATACACCGGCCGAGCGCCGGCGGCCATGAGCGCGCCTTGGTAGGTGGACTTGTGGTTGTTCCGATCAAAGAGCACCAAGTCCCCCGCGGAAAGGAGCGCCGAGACAGCGATTCGATTCGACGCTGACGTGCCGCCCAGGACAAAGAAGCAGCGATCGCTCCCCCACGCGCGCGCCGCCCGCGTCTCCGCGTCGCCACTGACGCCTTCGTGGGACGAAGGATCGCCGATGAGAGAAGACGAGTCGGAAATGTCCGCCTCAAAGAAGGGCGCGCCGAAGGCGTCCACAAAGGCGCGGCCTTCCTCGGTGAGAGAAAAGAATTCGCCGCTGTGATGCCCCGGCGTGTCAAAGTCGCTGCGAGATTTTCCTATAACAGAAGCCAGCGCCGCCGTGAATGGCGGAAGGAGAGAATGGTTTTTCATGGTAGTAGGTCCTTTTGTTTTTTGTTTCATTATAGCCGATGGGAGGGGAAAGTAAAGTGAGGAGTGAGGAGTGAGGAGTTAGGAGTGGTGGTGCGGCGCACAAGTTAAGAAGCGCCGCAATTTTTAAAAGTCAACGCGCTGACCTGCTTCCCCACTACCGTTATCCGTTTACCGTGTAACCGTTATCCGTTCGTTCTTAGGATAACAAGAAATGGAGCGATAAGCTGCCTTCAGAAAACAGGCTATGGCTCTAGTTCCCGCTATCGTCAAGTGGGTCGGTAAACGGTTATACGGTAAACGGATAACGGTAGTGGGGAAGCAGCAAGACGCGTTTGCTTATTTCAAAAGCTCGCGCCGCTTTCCAATTTGACGCGGCGCACCACCACTCCTCACTCCTCACTCCTCACTACAGTGGCTGCGCCCTGATCACTAATCACCGACCACCGATTACTAAACCAATAGCGTGCATTTCCCCACTACATTATGGTAATATATACAAGACATGATGGGTGAGTGTGCCCTTTTGGGAGGTGCGTGCGATGGAGGAGTACCAGGTGAATCTGCCTGTTTTCGAGGGGCCTTTGGATTTGCTCCTGCACTTGGTGACGAAGAGTCGCATCGACATCCATGACATTCCCATCCATCTGATCACAGATCAATATTTAGAATATCTGGCGGCGGCCAAGCGGTTCAATTTGGAATTGGGCAGCAGCTTCTTCACCATGGCATCGACCCTCCTCCTCATCAAGTCGCGGATGCTTCTCCCGAAGCGCCGGCAGGAAGAGGCGGACGACAGCGAGGACCCGAGAGCCGAGCTCACCCGGTCCTTGGAGGAATTCCGGCGGATGAAGGAAGTGAAGGCCCGCATCGAGACGCTTCTCGAAGAAGAGCGCCCTTATCGGAGGAAGGACCCGGAGATGGTGAAAGGCGGCCTCTTCACCGGCAAGATTTCCCTTTCCCGGCTGAAGGCGGCGTTTCTCTCCCTCTATGATGCTCTCGAAGAGGAAGAGGAGCGGACTGTGGAGCCCGAGTCGGTATCGGTGGAAACGGAAATGGAGTCGCTCACAGCTGCGCTTTCCAGGCGGCAGCGCGTAGATTTCCGCAGCTATTTCCAAAAGATGCGGACAAGGCTGCGCTTGGCGGTGGCATTCATGGCGCTTTTGGAAATGATTCGCCTGGGAAGAGCGCGGGTCACGGAAAGCGCCGGCGGTTTGGAAATCGAAGGAATGAATACATGACGCGAGGTTTGATCTATTTGGCAGCGCTCATCGAAGCGTTTCTTTTCGCCAAAGGAAATCCGGTGAGCCTCTCGGAATTGGCCGAGGCCATGGAAGAGGACAAGGACGAAATCGAGAAGGCCCTGGCCTTTTTGTCTGAGAAATATGAAAAGCCGGACTCCGGCATCACCCTAAGGAAATCAGGCACCGGCTATAGCCTGGCCACCAAGAAGGTTTACGACGGATGGCTCTCGGCGCGGATGGGGCGGCAGATGCCCCTGTCTCCCGCGGCGCTGGAAACCCTGGCGGTGGTGGCCTGCAAGGAGCCGGTGACCCGCGCAGAAATCGAACGCATCCGCGGCGTCGCCGCCGGCCGCGTCCTGGGGCTCCTCTTGGAAAAAGGACTCATCGAAGAACGGGGCCGCCTGGACATCCCCGGCCGCCCCATACTATACGGCACCACCAGACACTTCCTGGACTGCACCGGCATCGCCGACATCAGCGAGCTCAGGAAAGAACTGGAAGACGGAGTAGGGGAAGGGAATTTATTTTAAAAAGAAAGTTGTCAAGTTGGCAAGATTTCCTGCTTCGTCATAGCTTTCAGCTTTGAGCTGGGAGCTAGGAGCTTCTTTGGCGTCAGGGGGCATGCTTAGCGGTAGAGGACGCCCCTTTGTTGGTAATGCTGTTAAGTTAAGGATTTTATGCTAAGGTTTAGCATTGATTTGTTATTATGGCCCTACGTGAGTAGACCCTTGGAGAAGGGTCGCGCGATAGCGCCGGATAGAA
>CAVEMF010000202.1:0-4448 GCA_963616715.1 Ruminococcus bromii
CTACTGATCACTAACTCCATTTTTGATTTTCTCTTGCAATCGTAGTAAAATAAACCATGTATGTCAAAATAGGATGAGTATAAATTTTTTACAGAAAATAAAGGAGTTTGAAATTGAAATTCCCATCAACAATTTGTAAGAGAGCGATGGCTGTCTCGGCGGCGGCTCTCTTGACTCTGGGAGCTTTGGGCCTTGCAGGTTGCGGAGAAGAGGAGAAGGCGGCTTCTACGGCGCAGCCCTCCGCTTCTTCGGCGCAGGCCGAGAAAGCACCGGCGGATCCGAATCTGAAGCCCGGCGTGGCTGTCGTTCATCGGGGAAGTGATGTGAAGTACAGCGTGCCGGAAGGCGTGTCTGTGCTCATGTATCACATGATCGGCGACCAGGGCGGCAACGCTGCCATCATGAGCGAGGCGAACCTTCGCATCCAGATGAATTATCTGCGCGACCACGGCTACCATCCCATCACCATGCAGGAGCTTTACGACTATGTGACCAAAGGCGCAGCGCTGCCGGAGAAACCGGTGTGCATCACCTTCGACGATGGCTACGCAGACAGCTATAGCATCGTGTATCCATTGATGAAGGAATACGGATTCCCCTGGACTCTCTTCGTCATCACCGATGACGTGGGCAAGCCGGTGAACCGCATGACCTGGGCACAGCTCAAGGAAATGGCCGACAGCCACGCTGTCACCATCGCCTCCCACACCCTCTCCCATCCAAAACTTCACAACCTGGCCACCCGGGCGGAGAAGGAAAAGGAAATCGTGGGAGCGAACCAAGCCCTGAAGTACCAGCTGGGCATCGATAACCACTGGCTCGCCTATCCTTATGGCGATTATGACGAAGAAGTCATCGACATCTGCAAGAAAGCAGGCATCCTGATGGCCGTCACCACCGACGCCGGCCGCGTCCACGTGGGCAGCTATCCTTACGACCTGAAGAGAGCGTATATAGGAAATGACATTTCCCTCGCCCGCTTCTCGGAAAGACTCAATAAGGATAATTACACACCGATTTAATGGTGAGTTAGTAATTAGTGGTCAGTGATTAGTGATCAGGAGTTGGAGTCAGTTGGAGATATCCAACGAATCTAAAACCCTGGATTACTGCTTCCCTAGGGAACCACTGATTACTGATGACTAATTACTGATCACTGATCACTGATTACTGATCACTAACTACTTATTTCCCAAGGAGCAAGAATGAAAATTTTCAACAACATCGTGGTCAAATTCATTTTGATCACCCTGGTCTTTTTCCTCATCACCTCGCCTATCGTGGTGCTCTTCGGGCCGTTTGGCAATCTGAAGAGAGCGGTGGTGGGGGCCATCATGCGGTCCCGCCATCCCCAGTACATCACCTGGCTCTACAACAAAGAAGAGCTGAACCAGATCCTCGGCACCGTCACCACCACAGACAAGCAGACCGTCTTCACCTTCAAGCCCCGGACTGACTCCACGCTGAACCTGAAGAAAATCGAGACCTCCCGCTTCGTGGGATACCTTTTGGAAATCCCAAATCCCAGCCGCATCCAAGTGGCCACCGCAGCGGACATCAATGAAAAAGGCGACACCACATCCCACATCGCCAAGACCAATAACGCCGTAGCAGCCATCAATGGTGGCGGTTTCTACGACCCCAACGGCACCGGCATCGGCCGCCTGCCCTATGGTTTCATCCTTCACGAAGGGAAATACCTCTTAGGCCAGCAGGTAGACGACCAGGAGCGCGTAGACTTCGTAGGCATGACCAAGAGCGGCAACCTCATCGCCGGCAACTACAACAAGAAAGAACTCCGCGAACTGGGAGCCACCGAAGGCCTCACCTTCGGCCCGCCGCTCATCATCAATGGCAAGAAAGTCATCAAAAGCGGCGACGGCGGATGGGGGATTTCCCCGCGGTCTGCCATTGGCCAGAAGAAAGACGGCACCATCCTCTTCCTCGTCATCGACGGACGCCAGCCGGGCTACAGCATCGGCGCGACCTTGGTCGATGCCCAGAACATCCTCTATGAAAACGGCGCCCACATCGCCGCAAACTTAGACGGCGGCTCTTCCACCACCCTCTACTACAATGGCAAAGTGGTGAATAAGCCCGCAGACCTTCTGGGCGAGCGCATGATCCCCACCGCATTTATCGTGAAATAAGGAGGACAGAGTGAAGAACAAATTTCTGCAAGTCATGATCTGCTTTGTCCTTGGCGTAGGTGTGCAGGCCGGCGCATATATTTACATGGACCAGGTCCTCTTCGCGCCGCTTTCCAGCAGTGACTACGACATGTCCGACATGAAAGAGAAAGTAGCCGAAGCCGCCGACAAAGCCGGCAAGAAGCTATACAGCTCCATCAACGTGAAAGGCAAAGCCTTCTACTCTTTCGACTATCAATACATGGCCGACGTCTCCGCTGACGCCGTCACCATTTACAAAGCCGACAACCTTCAAAATCCCCAGCGCGTGGACCTGAAGAAACAGGGCGTCTCCTTCTTCGAATGGATGCCTGATAGAAATCTGGCCCTCATGGCCCTTTATCCCATCAATTGGAAAGGCGGCCGCTGGGACGTAACGCTGGCCCGTTACAACCCCGAAGGCACCACCCACGAATCCGATGCGCCCATCAATGACCTTCCTAGAAATGCGAAGATCGTAGACGTGGCTTACTCCACCGCCACCAATGCGGTCTACATGAAGATGGAAGTGGGCAAAGGCCTCTATCGCATCTACCGCACCGATGCAAACTACGACACCCGCCGCATCTACGTGCAGTCCTCTCATATCGGTAAGATTGCGGTCTTCTACGACGAAGACCGGCTCTTCTACGACGACGCCCAGCAAGGCATCATGTACACCTTCAATGGCGACGATAGCTCCTGGCGCGTCATCTCCCCGCCCGGCGCCTTCCGCCTGGTGGACGTAGGCGAAGACAAGACCATCTACGCTGTAAAAATCGATAGCAAAGGCGAAGTTATCGGCTACTACACCGGCAAGCTCGGCGTAGGCTTCAAAGAAGTCAAAGCCTTGGAAACCCCGGTGGAATTCAATACCGTCACCGTCCATATGATCCAGGAAGCTGCCCTGCAGGCAGGGAAATAAGGAAATAAAAAAACGCGAGAGCGCGAGAAATCGTGGCTTCGCGTTTTTTGTTTTAGTGATCAGTGATTAGTGTTCAGTGATCAGGGCGCGTTTGATTGCTTTGGCCTCTGACTTCTCATATCTATAAATTTTTCCTTTATTGCCTATTTCTTTGTCACCTTATATAATGGGTCAAATGGGTCTGTTTCAATGGTCTTCCAAGGAGGCATTTTATGAATCGTCAATGGATGAAAAAAGGAGCTGCTCTTCTGGCTTTGGCAGCATTGGGACTTACGGCCGGTTGCGGCGGAAGTCCGGCAAAGAGTGAGGCGGCAAAGACGGAGGCCCCGAAAGCTTCTTCCGAGAAGGTGCTGAAGGTGGCTTGTATCGCGACCTACCCGCCATTCGTGTACAAAGATAAGGATGAGAAAATCATCGGTTTCGATGTGGACATCACCAATGCGGTAGCCAAGGAAATGGGGGCCAAGACCGAGTACACCTCCATGCCCTTTGATCAGCTGGTGCCGGCTTTGGCAGACAACAAAGCAGATATCGCTGTGGCTGCTTGCGACATGACACAGGACAGAGCCGAGAAGGTAAATTTCAGCAATATTTACTACAATAAGGAAAGCGTTTCCATCCTGGCGAGAAAAGATGACAACTCCATCAAAGGACCGGAAGATCTGAAAGACAAAGTCGTAGCTGTCGAGAAGGGGACCATGTATGTGAATGCCGCTGCTCAGTGCGGTGCGAAGGTGAAAGAGTATGACTACCACGACCAGCTCTTGAAGGCGGTAGCTGCTAATGAAGCAGATGCGCTCATCCTCGATAAGCCGGTAGCGCAGTACTACCTCTCTCACGAAGCAAAGGACACCCTGCGCCAGGCCGGTATCCTCTCCGGTAGTGGCGGATTCGTGATGCTCCTCAATAAAAAGGACCCGGCTCTGCAGAAGCAGGTGAATGACGCTTTGGCGAAGCTCATGAGCAATGGAGAGTACGATAAGATTTATGACAAGTGGTTCGCTGAAAGCAATTTCGGTCAGGAACCGGAAATGAAGAAATAGTATAAGCTCACAAGAAATCCCCACGGCATGGCCCGCGGGGATTTCTTGTGTGGTTTTTAATTTGGGACGTGCATACCTGCTTCTCCACATCCGTTATCCGTATAACCGTGTAACCGTTTACCGCGCGTGCTTCGGCTGCGGGAACTGGATGGGCAAACCGCTATGCCGAAGCTTGAAAGTATACCACTTGAGTGACAAATAGTATGCAAAAGTTTTTCTAAATGGGTTCATGGTTCAGGGGTCGGGGTTCAAGGGGAGGTACGCCGCATCAAATTAAAAAGCGGCGTGAATTTGAAAACAAGAAAATGCGAG
>CAVEMF010000203.1:0-4445 GCA_963616715.1 Ruminococcus bromii
AAGGGCGAAGCCTTTCCTCTTAAACCTCCTTCCTCTGGAAGGAGGGGAACCACGCTAGTGGTGGAGGTTGGCCACCGCAAAGCGGTAAAGGTTAGCACGAGCAGCTGCTTCCTCGCCTAACCCCCGCCCTTCGGGCCCTCCCCCTTCCAGAGGAAGGGGGTAAAAGCAGTGGGCTTTTCTTTTATATATGCGCCGCTTTCCAATTTGATGCGGCGTACCACCCCTTGCCCCCAGACCCCTGAACCCTGAACCTATTCAGAAAAACATTCGCTCGCTATCTGTCACGCAAGCGGTATTCTTTCAAACCTATTTATTCTTTTTCGCCATGATTTCCTTGACCACCTTCTGCGCCACGTCAGACAATGCGAGGCCTCTCTTCATGCTAGCCTGCTGCATACGACGGTACGCATCTTCTTCGGAAATATGGTAAAAATCCATCAAAAGACCTTTGGCGCGGTCAATGATCTTGCGCGCTGCCAGTTCTCTTTCCATGTCCTTCACGCGGTTTACGATTTCGCTCTTCTGTCGGTATTGGCTCACTGCGATCTGGATGGCAGGAAATAAAGTCTTCTCTTCCACCGGTTTCATCACATAGCCAAAGACCATAGATTTCTTCGCCTTTTCAATCATATCCTCATCGCCGAAGGCCGTCAAAAGCACCACCGGCGCCAGGTTATCATGGGCAATCATTTTGGCCGCCTGGATGCCATCGAGCCGCGGCATTTTCACATCCAAAATGACCAGATCCGGTTTCTTCGCCTTCGTCAGCTCCAGCGCTTCCACGCCGTCAGAGCCGATGCCTACCACCGTATGCCCTGCTTCTTCGAGCATTTCTCGAAGGTCCATGCAAATCAGCGCTTCATCGTCTGCGATGACGACTCTATATGTTTCTGCCATGTTCTTAAGCCTCCATCAAAGCCATTGGACAATAAATATCTGCCACTACCATAGAATCCTCATTTTTTAGTCCGAACTCGCCCTTCAGTTCGATTTCCGCCAAATTCCGCACGATTTGAAGTCCCAGGTCAAATGTTTTCGTGCTGAAATCATCGGGCAGCGGATGGCCGTTATTCTTAATATACACATGGAGACGACCGTTTTCAATCCCTGTCCCCACCACGAGAGTCCCCCGCGGCTGCTTATAGAAACCGTGGTCGATGGCATTGTGAATCAGCTCATTAGCAGCGATGGCCAGCGGCACCGCTTTTTCAGAATTCACAATGAGCGGCCGATTTCCTTTTTCTCGCACCACATCCACCGGGCACAGCGTCAAGCTATCGATGGAAAGGCGGCACACCTTGTCGAGAAGGATGTCCATATCCACCTTGTCGCCGCTCTGGTTTGCCAAAATGTCATGAACCTGGGAAATCCCCAAGATGCGGCTCACGGCTCTACGAAGCGCTTCCTTCGTATCCTCATCTTTCGCCCGGCGCGCCTGCATGCGGAGCATCCCGGCGATGGTATTCAAGCTATTTTTCACGCGATGATGGATTTCTTTGATGACCGAATCCTTTACGAGGATTTGCCGCTCTTTCTCACGAATCGCCGTCACATCAGTCAGCACCAAGACCGTGCGGCTCACCCTTCCGCCGGAAATAATCGGAAGACCCCAAGCGGACAGGGTCATATTTTCCGACACTTCATCGCTAAAGGCCGGCCGCCCGGTCTTTCTCACCTGGTCTACCAGCGGGAAATGCACCACCGTGTGTCCGATGATTTCTCTCTTTTCCACCGCTTCCTTGTCCAGCACCAGGTACAAATCATCGGCCATGTCGTTGGCGTAGATGATGCGACCCACCGAGTCGAGAATGATCACCCCATCCTGCGGGCGGATGCTGTAATAATCATTGGCCGCAAAAGGCACCTGCAGCGCCAAATTCGCCGTATCCGTCAAGACCTGCTGCTGCTTCAAAGAGCTAGACGCAAAGCATACCACTGCAAAAGGAAGCCCCGCATTATCTACGATAGGATACGCAGTGACGGCGATTTCCAGTCCCTGGTCGAGCTGTTTTCTCCCCACCACCTTGCGGCCGGTTTCAAAAACATTATCCACAATGGGCAAATCATCGACCAAGTATGAATCTCCGGCCTTGAAAAAAGTACTGCCATGGGTATACGACGGCTTCATGGCCGTCAGTATGACAGAAATATCTTCATTTTTTCCGCGAGCACAGAGATAGACCTGGCTTTTGGAAATATCGGAAGCGCATTGCAGGGCTACCTGCATGTGATCCAAAATTTTCGCCTGCACATCGGTGAGGCCGGTGGTATCTCTGATGAGCGTATATAATTGACTTACTTCGATTCCCCGAGTCTGCATAGACTATTCTCCTTTTTCTGTTTTTCCCATTTTCTCTATTATATATGATAGAAATCAAAAGAGCCATGACATACATCACAGCTCTTTTAGTTTCTTAGCCCTCAAGGGCGCGTTCCATAGATTGGGGATGAAAGCCGCTTACGACCAAAAGGGGCAAGGGTCGAGGGTCAGGGGTCAGGGGGAGGTGCGGCGCACAAATTAGGAAGCGCCGCGTATATAAGGGCGAAGCCTTTCCTCTTAAACCTCCTTCCTCTGGAAGGAGGGGAACCACGCTAGTGGTGGAGGTTGGCCACCGCAAAGCGATAAAGGTTGGCACGAGCAGCTGCGTCCTCACCTAACCCCCGCCCTTCCAGAGGAAAAGGGTAAAAGCGGTGGGCTTCGCCCTTATATATGCGCCGCTTTATAATTTGTGCGGCGCACCACCCCTTGCCCCCTGAACCCTGAACCCTGAACCCATTCAGAAAAACTTTTGCACACTATTTGTCACTCATCCGGTATGCTTTCAAACTTTTGGAAGTAGTCCATTGATGGCGATGCTAGGCCGTCCGTTTCGGATTTCTATATCCGCATCCACATCGAAGACCTCCGCGATGGCTTCATGGGTCATCACTTCCATCGGCGGCCCCTGCCTTTGAATCACGCCGTGTTCCAAAACCAGCAAATCCGTCGAGTAGCGGATGGCCTGATTGATTTCGTGGAGCACCATCACCACCGTCAAATGCTCCTCTTGGTTCAGCTTAGAAACCAGCTCCATCACTTCCAGCTGATGGCAAATATCCAAATACGTCGTCGGTTCGTCAAGAATCAAGATCTCCGGCTCCTGCGCCAGGGCCATGGCGATCCACACCCGCTGCCGTTCACCGCCGGAAAGGCTGGCTGCCAGGCGATCCTTCAAGTGGAGGGTATTCGTCTTTTCCATCACTTCTTTGACGATTTCCCGATCCCTCGTCGATACGCCGCTCCACCAGTGCTGATAAGGATAGCGGCCGCAAGAAACCAATTCCTCTGCCGTCATATCCTTTGGTATGTCATGAAATTGTGGGAGGAACGCCACCACGCGGGAGAATTCATTGGTAGAAAAATCAGAGAGGGGCTTCCCGTTGATTTCCACCGCGCCCTTTTGTGGCTTCAGATTTCCTGTCACCGCTTTTAAGAGTGTCGATTTCCCGCAGCCATTCCGTCCTAGAAATGTGACGATGCTGCCCTTCTTGATTACGCCGCTGGCGCCTTTCAGCACCTGATGATCTCCGAAAGATACATGAATATCTGAAATCTTAATGGCTATATCATTCATCATGTATTCCTCCTCAAGAGATACAGGAAAAACGGCGCGCCCAGGAACGCCATGATGATGCCTGCAGGAATTTCGATGGGCGAAAAGAGCACGCGCCCCAAAGTATCACAGAAAACCAGCACCCCGGCGCCCAAGATGGCCGAGCCCGGCACCACATACTTGTAATCCGTCCCGATGATGAGTCGCACGATGTGAGGCACCACAAGGCCCACAAAACCAATGAGCCCCGCAATACTGACCGCGCCGGCCGCCAGGAGCGCCGCCACAGCGGTCATAGAAAAACGCACCTTCTCCACCGGCACGCCAAGGCCCCTGGCCGTCTCATCGCCCAAAGAAAGAATGGTCAGCGCCTTGCAGCCACAAAGGGCAAAGACGAGCCCCAGCACCGTGTAAGGAAATAGCGACTCCACCTGCGGCCAGCTGCGCGCAGACAGTCCGCCGACCATCCACAAAAGCGCCCCCTGCACGCGATCGGAGTAAAAAACCAAAAGCGCCGAAATCCCGCTCCCCAGGAATGCATTCACCGCCACACCAGCCAAAATGATACGGCTCGGGCGGATCCCATTTTTCCAAGCCAACGCATACACCGCCGCCGCAGAAATCATAGCACCCACAAAAGCCACCGGAGTCAAAAGGAGTGTGGCTTCCGGCAGGAAAATCAGCATCATCACCCCGGCAAGCCCCGCGCCGCTAGACACCCCGACAATCCCGGGATCCGCCAAAGGATTCTTCATCACCGCCTGTAAAATCGCCCCGGCCACGGCGAGATTTGCCCCCACCAGAGCGCCTACGATATTTCGAGGAAAGCGAATATTCCAGATTACCATCTCG
>CAVEMF010000204.1:0-4400 GCA_963616715.1 Ruminococcus bromii
GCCCATTTCTTGCCGGCCGAAGAGCTGGCGGAGCTGGATGCGTACCTTGCCAAAATTGCAAAAGACACCTCCCGTTTGTCTGCGAAGCACAAGTGGGAGCTTTGGGCGCTCCGCCATTTGCCGGACTCGGTTTGTGCCATAATGGGGCAGCTGAGTATCTGGGTAGAGGAGCGTAAGCAAAGTAAGTTGAAATGATGAGATAGTGGGAGAAGGAAAGTTTAGTGAGAGATGTGAGAACGCAGGAAATCGCGTGCTCATCGTCTTATCGTCTTACCGTCTCATGATCTTAAAATGGAGAGAGTAATCAATGAATCCAAAATATATCACTATGGCCCTGATGGCCTTTGGCGTGGCGTCTTTTATTTCCTTAGCGGCGGGGAATGTGACGCTGGGGATCGCTACGCTTTGCTTTTTGATTTTTGCGTTTCGCCATAGAGACGCGTTCACGGTAGACAAGACGTACTACAGAGCCGTCGGTTTCTTCCTGGCCACCATGCTGCTCTCGGCGCTCTTCTGCGGGCACGTGGGGCAGGGGCTGAAGATGTGGGGCGACTTCTGGGTGTGGCGGCTCATGCCTTTCTTTATCGTCACCTTGGCTGTGAAGGCGGAGGGGGCGAAGAAGATCCTCACCGCGGCCTCTTTAGGCATGGCGCTCACCATGGTCTATGCCATTGCTGAGGGACTTGGCGGCAATGGGCGGGCCGATGGCTTTTATGGCCATCCCATGACGCTGGCGGGGTGGCTCTGCATTTACGTGCCGCTCTTCCTGGTGGCGCTCTTTGAGAAATCCTTGTCCCTTCGCCTGCGGCAGGGAGCGGGGGCGCTCTTTGCGATTTCCCTGGCATGTCTCCTCTTCAATGGCACCCGCGGCGCGTGGGTGGCCATTGCCGGTGTAGTGGGGCTGCTTGTTTTGTATTTCCTTTTCCAAAGAAGGAAGCTGGCCATCTATATGACTGCCTTCCTTCTCGTGGTCGGCGCCGGGCTCACGCAGTATGAGCCGTTCATGCAGCGGGCGGACACTATCAGCAATACCACCACCGTGCAGTCTAATACCGAGCGTCTCCTCATGTGGCAGAGCGCTTTCCACATGTTCCAAGACCACCCGGTCCTGGGCGTGGGGCTGTCGCAGTACAAGGATAATTACCAGCAGAAATATATTTCCCCACTGGCCAAGGAGCCGGAGCTGGCGCACGCCCACAACAATTTCATGCAGATGCTGGCGGAGAATGGCATCGTGGGCTTTGCGGGCTTCCTCACGCTCCTTTCCACTTTCATCGGCGCATCTCTCTATCGCTTCTGGAAATATAAAAATCCCTACGCCCTCGCCATGGCCATGGGGGCCCTCGCCCTCGCCGTGCAAGGCCTGACAGAGTACAATTTCGGAAACTCGGCGGTGATGAAATGCTTCTGGCTCACCGAGGGGTGCTTACTGGTGCTGGCGCGGGAGTGGGAGAGGTTTAGTGATCAGTGATTAGTGATCAGTGATCAGGGCCGCATTTGGGGCTAGTGCATACATAGAGATGTCACGGCTGGCGACTTAGTGATCAGTAGTCAGTAGTCAGTGGTCAGGGCGCATTTGACGTCAGCGCGCCTTCTTCAGGGAAGATGGTTCACTGAAGAAGCAGGCAAACGCGTACTGATCACTGATCACTAATCACTGACCACTTCCCACCTATCCCTATCCATCACCTACTTTCTGCGCTATAATCAAGAAAAACCCATTTCCCCTATCATCCACAAAGGAAGACATAGAATGTATACAAATATCCTGGTGATCAATACGATGCACATCGGCGACCTGATGCTGGTGACGCCGGCGCTGCGGACGCTGCGGACCAATTACCCGAAGGCCCGCATCACGCTCCTCACGGACAAAAGCCTCGGCGACTTGGTGCGGTGCAATGAAAACTTAGATGAGTGCCTCCTGATCGACAAGCATGGGAAGGACAAAGGCGTCTTGGCGCTACTTCGTTTCATTCAGGAAATCCGGAGCCGCCACTTCGACCTGGTCATCAATTTCCATCGCAACGAAAGAGCCTCGGCCATCGCTGCCTTCTCCGGCGGAAAGAAGATCGTGGGCTACGCGCAGCCCTTCTTCTCCCGTTTCTTTGACTGCCACCTGCCAAACCTGGCCATGGCGGACACGCCGAAGGACCTGGTGAAGCACCAAGTGACCAGCCACCTGGAAGTGCTTACGAAAGCCGCGGGCTGTAAGGAAATAGACGACCGGGGCCTTGAAATGTGGCTCCCACCGGAAGAAGAGGCCAAGGCCGAAGCATTGTGGCAGAAGGAATTTGCGCCAAAGGACAAAGTCATTGCCATGAATATCGGCGCCAGCTGGCTCACCAAGCGGTGGATCGACTCCTATTTCGCCGAGTGCGCTGACCGGCTCATCCGCGAAGGCTACCACATCGCCTTCCTCGGCGGTCCCACAGACAAAGAAATCGTAGACACCTGCCTGGGTCTCATGAAAGAGAAGGACAGCGGCAAAGTGCATGTCTTCACCGGCAAAGTGAGCCTTACCGTCCTCGCGGGACTCCTTCGCCGCTCCTGCCTCCTCATCACCACTGACTCCGGCCCCATGCACGTAGGCGTGGCTATGAATGTGCCGGTGGTCACCATGTTCGGCGCCAGCCCCGTGCCCACCTTCTACCCCTACGACGGCCGGGACATCCTCATCAAGACCCCCGAGCCCTGCCACCCCTGCGGCATCCACGACTGCCCCCACAAAGGCGAAGGCTACATGGCCTGCATGAAACACATCCCCGTGGACACCGTGATGAAATACGCCGAAGAACTCCTCGCTCGCTACGAAGGCAAGAAAGCCATGGACCTCCCCAGAGAGCGGGGGAATTATAAGTGTAGAGTGATCAGTGGTTAGTGATCAGTGATCAGGGTGCGGTCTGAGAGGGCGAAGCCTTTCCTTGCAAGCCCTCTTCTTTGAAGAGGGTGCCCGAAGGGCGGGTGATGCTCCGTGATAGAGGGGAGCCCGCGAGACCTGCTTCCCCACATCCGTGAACCGCTTACCGTATAACCGTGAACCGACTCATTTGGCGATAGCGAGCCGTGGAGTGACAGACTTTTTACGTAAGAGCTTATTGCTCTATGGCTCGCTACCGGTAGCATGCACGGTTCACGGTTACACGGTAAACGGTTCGCGGTAGTGGGGAAGCAGCCAGGCGCGCCCTGACCTCTTGCACTGGGCATCATCCGGGATGCGGGCACCTTCTTCCGGGAAGAAGGCAAAGCGAGGAAGCAGCCAAACGCGCCCTGATCACCGATCACTGATCACTGATCACTAAACCTCAAAAGTATTTCACCGAATACTAACATAAAGGAGAATACAACATGATTATCGTTACCGGAGGCGCCGGATTTATCGGCAGCAACATTGTCAAAGAACTGAACCGTCGCGGACGGACGGACATTTTGATCGTAGACGACCTCGCAGACGGCCTCAACTATAAAAACCTGCGCGGCCTCCAATTCCTTGACTACGTACACAAAGATGATTTCATGGAAAACACGCTATGCAGCGGTTGGGGCGACGACGATGTGGAAGTCGTATTTCACGAAGGCGCCTGCTCAAGCACCATGGTCTACGATGTGAACTTCATGATGAAAAACAATTATGAATACTCCAAGGCCGTGCTCCACTACTGCTTGGAAAATCGCATCCCCTTCCTCTACGCCTCCTCCGCCTCCACCTACGGCAGCGGGCTCCACGGCTTCCGCGAAGGCGACGAGTGCGAAGACGCGCTGAACCCCTACGCCTGCTCCAAGCTCCTCTTCGACCGCTACGTGCGCCAGCAGATGCCGAAAGCCGACAGCCAGATCGTGGGCCTCAAATATTTCAACGTCTACGGCCCCCAAGAGCACCACAAAGGAAATATGGCCTCCATCCACTACCAGCTCTACAACCAGATCAAAGAAACCGGCAAAGCCCAGCTCTTCCGCGGCTGGGGCGACATCGGCGGCGTGCCGGTGAAAGACGGTGAGCAGCGCCGCGACTTCGTCTACGTGAAAGACGTAGTGAACGTGAACCTGTGGTTCTGGGAGCACAAAGGCCCCTCGGGCATCTACAACTGCGGCCCCGGCCACGCCCAGAGCTACAACGAAGTGGCCCGCGCCATCATCAAAGCCATGGGCAAAGGCGAGATCACCTACCGCGACTTCCCCGAAGTTTTGAAAGGGAAATACCAGAACTTCACCGAAGCCGACCTCACAAACCTCCTCGCCGCCGGCTACGACCAAGGCTTCACCGACATGGAAACCGCCGTCAAAGAATACGTCGCCTTCCTAGACCAGGGCGGCTACTTCACCTACGGGAAATAAAATGCACTGCCTCCTTCCTCGCGAAGGAGGTTTTTATTTTGCCCGCCTCCTTCGCGTGAAGAGGG
>CAVEMF010000205.1:0-4379 GCA_963616715.1 Ruminococcus bromii
TAGCTGCTGCCTCACTACCGTGAACCGTTTACCGTGTAACCGCTCACCGGCATGCTTCCCATCGAGGGGGGCTGGAAGGCAAACCGCTCCGACGAAGCCGGGCGATGCTCCATTTCCCGCTATCGTCAAAAGAGCCGGTTAACGGTTATACGGTGATCGGTTAGCGGTAACGAGAAAGCAGGTGCGCACACTAACTTTTCAAAACTGATCGATTCCCCAACCCTTCCATGCAAAAGCAGCAGAAACGATTTCTCATTTCTGCTGCTTTTTTATTTCCTTATTTATGCTTTGGCTTGCAGAGCTTCTCTATGGCAATCCTTCGCTTTTCTTAGATCGAAGCGGTAGGACACGAGGCCGTAGAGGGTCCAGCCGAAGAAGGTGACGATGGCGCCGTAGGTCATGGCATCGAAGCCGGAGGCATAGCAGGCATAGAGGCTATAGACCGAGGCAAGGAAGGCGAGGAATTTCGTCTTCGAGAGCTCGCTGCCTTCGTGGCCCGCTGCCTTCATGATGACGATGACAGCTGCCATGCACAGGAGGTAGGGGATGATATTGGTGATGACCGCCAGGTTTACCAGGGTTTCGAACTGTTCATTCAAAGAGGGACTGATGGTCATAAGGGAGAAGAGGGACTGTGTGATGGTGATGGCTACCATGCCCAGGATCGGCACGCCGCGGGAGGTGATCTTCTTCAGGAATGCAGGGAAGTAGCCTTCATCAGCGCCGGCTTTGAATACATTGGCGATGGTGAACTGCCAGCCCAAGAGAGAGCCGAAGCAGGAGAGCACCATGAGAGCCATGATGACGCGACCGGCCACCGGTCCTAAGATCTGAGCGAATACAAGGCCGAAGGGCGCAGAGCTGGAGACAAGATCTTCCGCCGGAACGATGCCGAAGATGATATTGGTGGAAACGATGTAGCAAGCCGCTGCGATGAGGGTGCCGCCGATGACAGCCTTGGGCACATTGCTTTCCGGATTATCTACAGCGTCGGCGTTCGCGCAAGCGGACTCCAGACCCAGGAAGGCCCACAGGGTCATGGTGATGGCGTTCATAGCCGCTTCGCCAAAGCCCAGGTCATGGACATTCCAGTTCACTGCATAGAGGGATGGGGAGAACCACAGCCAGCCGCCTACGGCCAGACCGATACAAGGAATGATGACACCCCACACGGTGATGGAGGAGACCTGGCCGGTGTATTTCGCGCCGCCAAAGTTTAAGACCGTGGCCAACCACAGAGTGAAGACCGTAGCCGCGCAGGTCATCACCGGATCCAGCACAGCGTCCAGGACGCCGCAGGCATAGCCCACCGCCGAGATAGCGATGGCCGTATTGGCAAAGATAAGAGACACGCCGTAAGTATAGTTGGCCAGGAAATTGCCGGCCTTGCCGAAAGAATATTCCGCATAGCCGCCCATGCCGCCACCCCTCTTGCTGTACATGCCGCACTTCGCAAAGACATACGCCAGGCACAGAGAGCCCAAGGCCGTGACGAGCCAGGAAACGATGGAGAGCGCGCCCACCTGCGCCAGCTTTGATGGCAGCATGATGATGCCGGAGCCCATCATGTTCACCGCCGTCAGGATGGTGAGCTGTAGGACGCTCATTTTATTGACACTTTTGCTCATGGAAATCGCCTCCCCTATTTCTCAAATTCCTTCTTCAGCACATAGCCATAGGCATGTTTCTTTCCGTCGGCGCCTTCCTGCACATAGACGCCCTGGATTTCCGGAGCAAAGCCCGGGAGCTGATTGATGCCTTCCACCAGGTCAAGGAAATAGGTGACCGCAGTCTTGGACCATTCTTCGCCGGGGTGTACGCAGAGGACGCCGGGCGGGTACGGGAGCGCACCTTCCAGGGCCACGCGGCCTTCCGCTTCGGTGAGGTCCACCAATTCACCATGGCCGCGCATATATTCGAACTGCGCTTCCTGGGGATTCATCACGTATTTCGGGAAATAATCTTTCAAGAAGAGCTGCTTCTGCAAGGTGGAGACTTCTCTATCTTTGTAGAAATCATGCATTTCCTGGCACAGGCGACGGATGGTGTAGCCTCTGTATTTCTCTTCATAAGCGGCGTAAATGGACGGCAGCACTTCAGACATCGGCGCATCTTCGTCGATCAATTTCTCGAAGCGCACCAGCTTGGCCACCAGGTCGTCCATCTTCGTGGTATTTTCCGCCGGCGTCATGAGGAAGAGGATATCATTCAAGTCGCATTTTTCCGGGATGATGCCATTCTCGCGGAGATAGTTGGCCAGAATATTTCCTGGGATGCCAAATTTATGATAGCCTCCATGCTCCACATCGATGCCTTCGGTGACCAGGAGGAGCTTCATGGGATCGATGAAATACTGTCCCTTACCGTAGCCTGCAAAGCCATGCCACTTCGCTTCCGGTTCGAAAGCCCAATAGTCCATGTCGCTGGCCATTTGGTTCGTATTTCCTTCTTCCCACTTCTTGCCATGCACCACCGGCGGCACCAGCGGGCGGATGTAGTGGCAGTTGCGAAGGACTTGCTTTCTGGTCTCGATGGTGACCTTCACCGCATCGGTCCACAGTTTCTTGCCTGCTTCGCCTTCGTGAATCTTCGCATTCACGTCCAGCGCTGCGAAGAGCTGGTACAGCGGCGAAGTGGAGGCGTGCATCATGAAAGCGTTATTCACTCTCTTGTGGGGCACGTAGCGATCCTGCCCTTTGATGTGAGAGTCTTTTTTATGAATCTGGGAGGTCATGGAGAAACCGGCCTGCTGCTTGTGCACCGACTGGCTCACGAAGATCCCCGGGTCCTCCGGCGTCAGGTCCAGGAGCAGCGGGCTGCAGTCCTTCATCATAGGGATGAACTGCTCGTAGCCCACCCACGCGGAGTCGAAGAAAATATAATCGCAGAGGTGACCGATCTTATCCACCACCTGGCGAGCATTGTAGATGCAGCCGTCATACGTGCCCAGCTGGATCACCGCCAGACGCACCGGCCGCTTGGCCTTCGCCTTCTCCGGATCCTTCTCGGCTACCAGCGCGCGGATGTATTCCTCGGTAAAGCAATGCTCCAGGATGCCGCCGATGGAGCCGAACGCATTGCGCGCGGTCTCCATGTACACCGGCGTCGCCCCGGCCAATACCAAAGCGCCGTGGTCGATGGACTTGTGGTTGTTGCGATCAAAGAGGACAATGTCGCCGGGCGTCAAGACAGCATTCAGCACCACTTTGTTTGATGTGGAAGTGCCATTCAGTACGAAATAGGTCTTGTCTGCGTTGTACACCCGCGCCGCATGCTTCTGCGCCGTCAGCGCCGGGCCCTCATGGATGAGCAGATCCCCCATGGCCACGTCGGCGTTGCACAGGTCTGCGCGGAATGTATTCTCGCCAAAGAAATCATAGAAGACGCGACCCGCCGGATGCCGACGGAAGAATGCGCCGCCCTGATGCCCCGGGCAGTCAAACTGCGCATAGCCATTCTCTACATATTTCTTCAAATCGCCGAAGAATGGCGGCAAGAGATTTTTCTCATAGGAAGCCGCCGCGCTCTCGATCTGCCTTTCATAGAAATCATGATCCGTCTCTGTGAGATCCAGCACCCGGTACACCTTCGCCAGCATCTCATCCGGCAGAGCACCGTCCTTCGTCTTGATCAGGATCACCGGGATTTTGAAAGCGGAAATATTTTCCGCCAGCACCGCTTCATCGAGATCCGTCATCACCACCGCTGCCACATCAGTGAAGTCCGTGTCCGTCACGCTCACCGCCGCGCGTCCTTCCAAGACGCCGAATACTTCCACTGCCTTTTCGGTATATGCGATTTTTAATTTTTCCATGATGCCCTCCATTTTTGAAATTGATTGAAATAGAGTGTGAACCTTTGCGCGCTGTTCAGTGGAAACCGCTGTCCCATTTTCCCAGAATTTTCTCAGCCGGTTTCCCATGATGAAATCCTTCATCTGTATCCATGATACGGCAGTTTCCCTTTTTTCTCCAATACCATTTCCATTTTGTTATGAATCAAAAAGGCGACCTATCACAAAAGGGATAGGTCGCCCTGATTTAGGCTTATATCATAACAGGTTTGTTATACTTTGCGAGAAAAGCGATAAGAAAAGGAGTAGTCGGTAGTCGGTGGTCGGTGGCCCCCACGCGTTTGCCGGCTGCCTCACTACCGTGAACCGTTTACCGTGTAACCGTAGTCCGCCCCACTCTGTCATCCCGAGCGCAGCCGAAGGAGCCATTCAGCACCAGCCCTTTGCATGCCCTCTGTCACGACTCTTCCGCGCGGACTCCTTTTGCATCGCGCCAAACTTTTGGCAAAAGCTTTTCCCTTTCCCGCTATCGGTGATAGATCCTTCGGCTTCGCTCAGGATGACAGGCAAGAGAAGCGGATGAGTC
>CAVEMF010000206.1:0-360 GCA_963616715.1 Ruminococcus bromii
TTGCGTCGGAATATTGCGTAAAGGAAACCATCCTCTCCCTCCTGCAATCGGGCCGTCAGGTCATTGTTCTCTCCGAAGGCATCGGCTACGTGGACAAAGCGGGGCATGAGAAGACGATGGAGGAATTGAAGGCGTTGGGGCTGGAAATTGTTGGTTAGATGTAGTGGGGGAGTGATCAGTGATTAGTGATCAGGGTGCGCAAATGCGGTTTGCATGCGAATGTCGCGACCGGTAAACGCGCCCTGACTACTAATTGCTGATTACTTTTCCCTAGAATGTTAAGCTTAAAACCTCTATGTTACGCCTGCCTTACGTGAGTAGACCCTTGGAGAAGGGTCGCCCGATAGGGCCGGATAGAAA
>CAVEMF010000206.1:423-4333 GCA_963616715.1 Ruminococcus bromii
GAATAAAAATTCAAGAATGATTTTTGAAAACGATTTAATCAGCGCTTCCCTAGATAAACACTTTGAGAACAGCGCTTGCAATGACGCGCCATACCGTTTCATTCCAAATCGATGGGGCGCGCCCCTGGGGACTAAGCTAGAATGTTGCAGGGAATTTCTATGACTGAAACAATCGCAGACATCGGCGAATTTGGGCTTATCGACCGCGTAGCCCACGATCTCATCTATCGGCCGGAGCTGGTGAAGATTGGTGCCGGTGATGATGGGGCGGTGTATCGGATTCCTACGGGCTATGACGAGGTGATTTCCACAGATACCATGGTGGAGGGGATTCACTTCGCAGCGGAGACCATGTCGCCTTATGATGTGGGCTGCAAGCTTTGCGCGTCCAATTTCAGTGATATGGCGGCCATGGGAGCTGAGGCAGTGGGATTTGTGATTTCTGCTGCACTCCCGAAGGACCTGCCGGTGTCCTGGGTGGAGGCGTGCTACGAGGGGATTCGTTGCTATTGCCAAAAGTATCGCGTAAATCTTTTGGGCGGCGACGTGACAGGTTCTCCGAAGGGCGTCATCTTGACAGGTACAGTGATCGGCATGGTGCCGACCGGTCAGGCGGTCACGCGTACGGGGGCAAAGCCCGGGGACTTGGTCTTTGTGACCGGGACCATCGGAGACTCGGCAGCGGGGCTGGCGGCACTCTTCGCAGGTGTCGGCAAAGACTGGCCCACTTTGACAGCGCGTCACCAGAGGCCGGAGCCGCAGATTGAGAAGGGCAGGCTTCTCCGCGAGGCGGGGGCATCAGCTTTGAATGATATTTCTGATGGCTTATCCAGCGAGCTCAATGAAATTACCAGGGGAAGCCATGTGACTATAGAAATAGATAGGGAGAAAATCCCTATTTCCCAGGAAGCTCTTTCTTTGGGGGAAGTGCTCGGGGAGGATCCGAT
Organism: Ruminococcus bromii; assembly: GCA_963616715.1. Taxonomy (GTDB): domain Bacteria; phylum Bacillota; class Negativicutes; order Veillonellales; family Dialisteraceae; genus Dialister. The sequence goes on from CAVEMF010000206.1 coordinate 1,371, forward strand.
TTCCTGGGCGCTCTATGGGGGTGAGGACTACCAGCTCACCGGCACCATCAGCCGAGAGGGATGGGATAGCCTTTCTGAAAAAGATGGCATTACGATCATCGGGGAAGTGAAGGGCGTTTCCGATGGTCAATTATATATGAGTACCCGAGGGGAAAAGGCGCTGCTCTCGCCCTTGGGGTACGATCATTTCAAAAAGGGAGGAAAACCATGTACACTTTAGTTGTTATCCGTCATGGCGAAAGTGAATGGAATCAGAAAAACTTGTTCTGCGGCTGGACTGACGTAGAAATCACCGAAAAGGGGTATCGGGAAGCGAGAGAAGCCGGCGAACTTTTGAAGAAGGAAGGATTTACCTTCGATAAATGCTACACGTCTGTACTGAAAAGAGCCATTCATACCGCTTACACGGTGCTCGATGCCATGGATCTCACCTGGATTCCGGTGGAAAAGAATTACCACCTGAATGAACGCCACTACGGCGCTCTCCAGGGCCTCAATAAGACGGAAACCACCGATAAATATGGCGAAGCGCAGGTGCATCTGTGGCGCCGTTCCTACGACGTGCCGCCGCCTGCTCTGGATCCCACTGACCCCAGAAGCCCGGAAAACCAGGCGCCATACCAGAAATTCAAAGACCAGGTGAAGCTTCCTTTGACGGAATGTCTGAAAGACACCGTGGCTCGCGTGGCACCGTACTTCGATGAAGTGATTCGCCCGGAAATCGAAAAGGGTGAAAAGATTCTCATCGCCGCTCATGGTAATTCCATCCGCGCCCTCAGAAAGCACCTGGAAGGCATTTCCGCTGATGAAATCGCTGGCATGAATGTGCCCACCGGCGTGCCCTTGGTGTATCATCTGAATGAAGACTTCACAGTCCACGATGTAGGCTACCTGGGCGATGCAGATGCTATCGCGGCGAAGATCAATGCGGTCAAGAACCAGTCGGCGGGCTCGAAAAAAGGATAATTGGTTTGGTGGTCAGGTCTGGATTTCTGTGTATTGCCAATTAAGCTTGCGAAAGTTTGAGAACATAGACGGTCAGACGTGAGACAATTAGACATTAGACAATAGACATTAGACATCAGACGACAGATTTCGCTGGCTTCATTGCTTCGGCGTGTCTGAAGTCTGAATTTCTAACGTCTAAGGTCTAATGTCTTCCGTCTCTCTCCTTCTATAGGAAGGCGGTCACCTGGCGGAACGCGCGCCCCGACTACCGACCACCGACTACCGACTACTTATCTACCAATATTGAATCTCACTACCAAAGAGAGGTGAAGCGGAAATCATGAAACCATGGAATGCGAAGAGCGGGGAGGTTTCCCCCTCTGACAGTCTTCTCATTATGGAAGGCGGAGCCATGCGAGGGCTTTTTACGGCTGGCGTCTTGGATGCGCTTATGGATAAAGGCCTCTATTTCGAGAAATCCATGGGGATTTCTGCCGGCTCCATGCAGGGGCTGGGGTATCTCTCGCACCAAAGCGGTCGCAGCCTTCGGCTAAACAAGACATATGCGGAGGACAAGCGGTACATGGGGATTTCCCATCTACTAAAAGAGGGAAGCTATTTCAATTTCCATTTCATCTTCGGTGAGTTGTCGGAGACCATCGATCCCTATGACTTTGCGGCGGCGGAGCGGGCGAAGGAAATCATGTACATCATCATGACCGACGCAAAGAGCGGAGAGGCGGTGTATGTGTCCAGCAAGTCCTGCAGCATGAAGGAGTTTTTCAGGATTTCCGAAGCCAGCTGCTCGATTCCCTTGTTTTCTCAGCCGGTACAGCTTTCGGATGGTCATTTCTATGTGGATGGCGGTATCGCCATGCCTTTTGTGCCACTGCCGGAGGAATTGCCATTTCCTGTGAAAAAGCCGGTCTACATCCTGACTCGGGATGTAAACTACCGCAAGAAGCCGGTGCCGCCGGGTTTCCATGGACTCCTCCATGCTTTTTACGGGAAAGATTATCCGCTGGTGGTGGAGGACATGTGCCGCATCCCTCCTATATATAATGAAAAAGTAGAGAAGCTTCTCGCCTTGGAAAAGGAAGGGAAGGTCTATATCATCCGCCCGAAGAGACCGGTGACGGTGTCTCGGACGGAGAAGAACGTAAAGAAATTGCAGGCGCTCCATCAAGAAGGCTATGATACCCTGATGGGCTGCTATGATTCGCTAACGAGGTGGCTCCATGAGTGAAGTCATGATTCACAGCCATAGCGTGAAGGAAACCATGGATTTTGGCTATTTCCTGGGGCGCCATGGAGAAGAAGATTTATTTGTCGCCTTAGATGGTGACTTAGGGGCGGGCAAAACCCACCTGGTGCAGGGCCTGGCGGAAGGCCTTGGCATCGAGGGCGTGGTGGCCAGCCCTACATTTACCATTATGAATTATTATGAAGCGCCGCTCCCGCTGAAGCACTTCGATTTCTACCGACTTACCAGCGCTGACGAGCTCTATGGCATCGGCTGGGATGAGTATAGCATCGGCGGTGTGACCGTAGCTGAGTGGGCCAGTATGTTTCCCGAAGTGCTTCCCGAGGAAGCGATCCATGTGGAAATCCTCTTAGCCGGCGAATCGGAGCGAGAGATCAAAGTGTCCTGGGGCCCGCGGGCGCCGGGGGCGGTTGTAAAGGAGATAGAAAATTATGCTGCTAGCCATTGATACATCATCACTGGTACTAAGCTGTGCCTTGGCCGAGAAGGATCGGCTGGTGGCGGAATGGACGGTGCAGAAGCGGCTGACTCACTCGGAGCAGCTCTTGCCGCACATCGATGAAATGATGAAAGAAGCCGGTGTGGACAAGAAGGACATCACCGGTATCGCTGTATCTATCGGCCCCGGCTCTTTCACGGGCCTTCGCATCGGTCTGGCTACGGCCAAAATGGCGGCGTATATCTGGAATGTCCCCATTGTCGGCGTAGACACACTGGAAGCGCTGGCTTGGAACATGGCAGGCAGCGAGAC
>CAVEMF010000207.1:0-4320 GCA_963616715.1 Ruminococcus bromii
TATCGGTTGACTATAATGATATGAAATAAGCCGAGGCCACAAAAGTCTCGGCTTGATTTTTAGTCTATACGGGTTGACGGGGACGTGTCAAGATTGACAATCTCACCAGGGATAAGGGATCGGGGATAAGGGATAAGGGCGCGCGTTCCTGCTTCCTCATAGCTTTGAGCTTGGAGCTTGGAGCTTGGAGCTCGGCTAGAGGCAACGGGCAGATTTAACGATGGAGATATATGGCACGCGCGTGCCTGCTTCCCCGCTACCGTGAACCGTTAACCGTATAACCGTTAACCGCCTCTTTTGGCGATAGCAAAAAATGGAGTGAAACTGTGAAGCACTTAGCCACTCTCTGTTACTCCAGCCCTACATGAGTAGCCCCTTGAAGAAGGGGCGCGCGATAGCGGGGGATGGAATGCGCTATAGGCGCATGCTCAGCAGTAGCCATAAGCATGCTAATGTTTGTGTAAAGTTCTACATGATTCCGCTAGTGCCGGTTGTGCCTCTGACGAGGCACTCCATCCCGCCCTATTGGGCGGCCCCTTCTCCAAGGGGCGACTCACGTAGGGCTAATCGCAATTGCGTCGCTACCGCTTAGCATGCCTACAGCCTCTAGCCGAGCTCCTAGCTCCAAGCTCATAGCTCCTAGCTATGGCGAAGCAAGACCGCGCGCCCCGATCACTGATCACTAAATCTCTCACAGTCTCATCTCTCTCCCATGCCATGCGTCCAGGGTCGAGCGGTGTCCCACGCTGACGACCGTGATGCCGGGGAGGGCGATGAGGCGGCTGTAGAGGGTGCGCTCGGTTTCCTCGTCCATGGCCGAGGTGGCTTCGTCGAGGAAGACCCAGCGGGGATGCCTTAGGAAGATGCGGACGAAGGCGAGCTTTTGCTGCTCGCCAAGGGAGAGGATGTGGCTCCAGTCGCCTTCTTTATCCAGCATGGGGATGAAGTGGGAAAGGCCGCAATCCGCAAAGAGTTTCTCCAGCGCCCCGCGGTCCGCTTCGCTGTCGGGATACGCCGCGGCTTCCAGGAGTGTACCCATGGGCATGTAGGGCCGCTGGGGGATGAACATGGTTTCTTCCTTCTTCGGGAGCGTCATGGCGCCTTCGGCATAGGGCCAGAAGCCTGCCAGCACGCGAAGGAGGGTGGATTTCCCTTTGCCCGACGGGCCTTTGATGATGACCTTCTCGCCTGCATGGATCTCAGCGGTCATATTTCTAAGAATCACCCGGCCATCGGGAAGGGAAATGGTCACCCCGCGAAGAGCGAGGACTTCTCCTTCCGCGCGGGTGAGGGCGCCGGATTTCTTTTCCGCTTCCAAGCGCTGCATGTGCTCGTCGAAGGAGAGCAGTCGGTCCACGCAGGACTGCCATTCGGCAAGGGACGAGTAGACGTCCACGAAGTAGCTCATGGCGTCCTGCACTTTGCCGAAGCAGTTCGCCACCTGCATGAGGCCGCCTAAGGAAATGCTCTTCGACAGGTACCGCGGCGCCGCCACCACGAAAGGGAATATGATGGCGATCTGGCCGTAGGAATTGGTGAGCCAGGAGAGCTGCTTTTGCTTCTTGATGATGTAGAAGGTATTGGCAATGAGCTTGTGGAATCGATTTCCCAAAATGCTCCGCTCCCGACCCGCGCCTTCATAGAAAGCCACGCTCTCGGCCGTCTCGCGGAGCCGCACCATGGCATAGCGGAAGTCAGCTTCCAACTTCTGCTGCACGAAATTCAAAGCCACCAGCCGATGTCCCACCTTGTGGGTGATCCAGGTGCCCACGATGGAGTAGGCCAGCGCCGTCCACACGAGGTAGCCGTAGATGTGGAATTCCTCGCCGCCCACTGTGAAGGCGAGGGGCTCGGAAAGGCTCCAGAGGACGAAGATGAAGCACACGATGGTGGTGATGGATTTCAAAAGGCCGACGGCGAAGGAGAGCGTGCGGGCGGTGAAGAGGTTGATGTCTTCGGAAATACGCTGATCCGGATTGTCGGCGCTCTCGGAAAACATTTCCATGCGGTAGTACATGTCCTTCTCCGTCCAGCGGGAGAGGTACTCCCGCGTGAGCCAGCGGCGCCAGCGGAGCGCCAAAGTCTGCTGCAAATAGTAGGCGTACACCGCAAAGGCGATGTGCGCAAAGGCGAGGCCGGTGAATCGGATGAGCCCGTGGTACACCGCGTCGGCGTCGTAATCTTGCAGCGCGCTGTAAAATTCATTGAACCAGTCATTGAGGAGCAGCGTCATGTACACCGCTGCGATGGTGAGGCCAATGATGCCGAATAGATACAGAAAGGCGCTCTTCTTCTCCTCACTCTTCCAGTACCGGGCAGTGAGATGAAAAAGGGCGCGGATAAAGGCAAAGTTCCATTCTCCGCCGGACATGATGGAGACCTCCTTGGAAATACGAAAATGGAGAAACAAGGCACGCGAACGAGAAGTGAGGAGGGAGGAGTGAGGAGGGAGGAGTGAAGGTGCGGCGCACAATTCATAAAGCGCCGCGAGTTTTGAAATAGAACGCGCGTACCTCTCTCCCCACTACCGTGAACCGTTTACCGACTCTTTTAGCGATAGCGGGAAATAGAGCGAAGCCGTGAAGCACTTAGCCGCTCTTTGTTGCTCCGGCCCTACATGAGTAGACCCTTGGAGAAAGGGCCACTCACGTAGGGCCAGCATAACAATCTACGCTAACCATCTGCATATCGCACGTAAGGACAGCAACACAACCATTTACTAACAACTTTGCATTTTCTCCATTTCCCACTAACATCAAACAGCTCGGTTAGCGGTTATACGGTAAACGGATAACGGTAGCGAGGAAGCAGGTCAGCGCGCTGACTCTCCAAGCTCGCGGCGCTTCTTAATTTGTGCGCCACTCCGCACTCCTCACTCCTCACTCCTCACTTTCACCACGAAGCTGACGCTATGATAACAAAAACATATAGAGCGGCACAAACACCACCCCCAGCGCCAGGGAGACGCAGTTCACTGTGGTGGAGTAGTCCGCGTCGGCGCCTACGGCGTAGGCCAGGATGGTCATGTTTGTCATGGCGGGCATGCCGGCCTGCATGAGGAAGACCTTCGCCGACATGTCGGACACCGGGATGAAGGGGAGGAGCACCGCCAGGCACAGAGGCGATAGGATGAAGCGGCCCACCATGGCGCCCACCAGATCCTTATCGAAATGGATGGACGAGAGCGGGATCTGGCTCATCTGGATGCCGATGACCATGAGCGCCATAGGCGTCGCCATGCCGCCTACATATTTCATGGCGTCCATGGCGAAGCGGGGGATCGGCACGTCCAAGAGGAGGAGCACGATGCCCGCCGCAAATCCCATGAGCGGCGGGGTCTTGAGTTTCATCACCATATCCATCAGCGAGAGCCGCTGCCCGCCGCCGGCGTCCTGTACGATGAGGTAAGCACCCAGCCCCCAGAACATGGCCGTATTCGCCAAGTAGTAGAGCATGCAAGACGGCACACTGGCATCACCGAAGAGCGCCACATTCACCGGCACACCGATGAAGATGGCGTTCGCGATGCAGCAAGTGCAGGTGAAGACGCCCCGCCGGCCTTTGGAAATCCCAAGCACCACCGCCAAGACGCGGCCAGCGATGTAGGAAAGGAAGATCGACGCAAAGGGCAGCACCAAGTCCGGCGCCGTGGCGATGAGTTCATCGTGGGTGAAGTTCGCATAGAGAGAGTACACCATCAAAGGCGGCAGTGCCACGGTCATGGTGAGCCGGGTCAGATCCTTCCCGGCACTCTCCCAGAACCAGCCCTTCTTCGATAGAAAAAATCCGAGTCCTGCCATGAGGACCACTTCAAATATGCCTGACAGGCCTTGTAATATGGCGTCCATGGGGGCCTCCAAAAAAACGGGTTCAAGGTTCAGGGTTCAAGGTTCAAGGGGTGGTGCGGCGCACAATTCATAAAGCGCCGCGAATTTGAAAATAGGACGCGCCTACCTGCTTCCCCACGACCGTGAACCGTGTAACCGTTTACCTGCTCGCTTGACGATAGCGGAAATACGATAGAGGAAGCACACAGAGCCACTTTGTTACGCAAGCCTTACAGGAGTAGACCCTTGGAGAAGGGTCGGAGGATAGCGCCGGATAGAAATGCACCGTAGGTGCATACTCAGCACTAGCCCTAAGCATGCCGATGTTTGCAAAGGGCTTAGCGTGATACCGCTAGTGCTGGTTGTGCCTCTTCGAGGCACTTCTATCCTCCGCTAACGCGCGCCCCTTCTCCAAGTAATGCTATTAAGTTAAGCGGCGTAAATACCAGCAGTCAGAACAACTATGTTATACAAGCGTTAAGGAGTAGCCCCT
>CAVEMF010000208.1:0-4314 GCA_963616715.1 Ruminococcus bromii
AGTAGACCCTTGGAGAAGGGTCGCGCAAAGCGCCGGATAGAAATGCACCGTAGGTGCATAACCAGCAGTAGCGGTATCATGCTAAATTGTACGCAAACATCAGCATGCTTTGGGCTACTGCTGAGCATGCGCCTTCGGCGCATTTCTATCCGGCCCTATCGGGCGACCCTTCTCCAAGGGTCTACTCACGTAAGGCTAGAATAACAAATCGATGCTAAACCTCAGCATTTGAAAACCATACAACCGCCCTACGGGCGAGGGAAAAAGCCAACCTCCATGGTCCAGACCATCGCCCTCCTTCCAAAGGAAGGAGGTAAAAAGCGGAAGCATCACCCGCCCTGCGGGCACCCTCTTCAGGGAAGAGGGCTTGATAGGAAGGGCTTCGCCCTCTTAGACCGCGGCCCGACCACCGATTACCGATTACTTCTTGTCAAGGTACCGCCGCTTGAGCTGGCCGCAGGCGGCTTGGATTTCGTCGCCCATTTTCCGCCGGACAGTGGTGCTTTTGCCGTGGCGTTCCAGGATGTTTTGGAAGAGCATGACTTCTTTCCAGCTGGGCGGATAGAGCTGGATGTGCTCAGTGCCATTGATGGGGATCAGGTTGAAGTGGCAATTCATATTTCCTACCAAGCGGCAGAGCTCTTCTGCATTCTCCCTCGACGCATTCACATCTTTGATGAGGATGTACTCGAAGGTGACGCGGCGGCCGGTTTTCTGGAAATAGTGCTTCGTCGCCCGGATCACGTCTTCGATCTTGAAATGACGGCTAGAGGGCATGATGTGATTTCTGATGGTATCGTTTGGCGCGTGAAGGGAAATGGCCAAAGTGATGGGAAGGCCTTCGTCAGCGAGCCGATAAATCTGCGGGACGATGCCACAGGTGGAGAGAGTGATATTTCGGAGGCTGATATTCAAAAGTCCCGGGTCCGATACGAGACGGATGAACCGCAGCACTTCCTCGTAATTCGTCAGCGGTTCCCCGGCGCCCATGAGGACGATGGAGTGGATCGGCGAATCGAAAAGTTCGCGGAAGGCGTAGACTTGGGCCAAGATTTCTCCGGCGGTCAGATTTCTTTCAAGCCCATTTCTGGTGGACGCACAGAAAATGCAGCCCATAGCACAACCCACCTGGGTGGATACGCAAATGGAATTGCCATACAGATGGTGCATGCACACCGTTTCTACCAGAGACCCGTCGGAAAGCTTCACCAGAAGTTTCGTAGTGTCGCCGTCGTTGGACTGGATATGGCTCATGATTTGCGGCTTTTCCAGCACCGCATTTTCTTTCAGCCACTCCCGCATGGGCGCGGGCAGCTGCTTCATGTCGTCGAAGGAGAAAATGTAGCGCTTATAGAGATAGTCCTGGATTTGCTTTGCTCTGAATTTCGGAAATCCGGCTTTCTGCACCCACTCTTCCATTTCGGAAAGGTTGTGTCCCCATAAATTCCACATATCAGTTCGCCTCCTTTTTCCGCAGTTTGGCCACAAAGAATCCATCGCTATGGATGGCGTCCGGCCAGATGGTGAGCATGCCGCCTTCCGAAGCCCCGAGACCTTCCATGGTGAAATCCACCGCTTCAAAGTCCGGGTGGTTTTCCAGGAAATCTGTCACCCGGTCCTCGTTTTCCTCGCGATTCAAAGTGCAAGTGCTATAGACCAGGATGCCGCCTTTTTTCACATAGGCCGCCGCGCAATCTAAAAGCGCTTTCTGGAGCGGCGGGAATTCGGCGAGGCTTTCCTCGCTGCGGCGCCAACGGATTTCCGTCTTGTGTCCCAGTACGCCCAGGCCCGAGCATGGCGCATCGAGGAGCACTTTGTCATATTTCTCATTCACCTGGGCCATGGGCTTTGACGAATCTCTGGCGCCGGCGTGGATGATGGTGATGCCTTCCTTTTTCGCGTTCTTTTTGATCAAAGAAATCTTGTGGGGATAGAGATCCCAAGCATCGATGGATCCCTCGTTTCCCATCATTTCTGCCATTTGGGTGGTCTTGCTGCCCGGAGCGGCGCACATATCGAGCACCGTCTCCCCGGCTTTCGGCGCAAGCACTTCCGCCGGAACCATGGAGGACGCCGACTGTACATAAGCCGCGCCGTCCTTCAGGATTTTCTGGAAGAACGTGCTGGCGCCCTTTTGGATGACAATCCCCTGGGGCAAAAAGGAAATCGGAGACGCTTCGATGGCTTCTTTCACTAGGAGCGTAAGGAGCTCCTCTCGACTTTGCTTCAAAGTATTCACACGGATGGTCATGGGCGACGCTTCGCCAAAGGCTGTGAAAACTTCATGGGCCTTTTCGCGTCCCCACTCGCCCTGCCAGCGGCGGACAAGCCACTCGGGCTGGCAATAGGTCAAGCTGTCATGGAGAAGCGCATTTTCTTCAGCCGACGGGATTTGAATGGTTTCCTTTTTTCTAAGGTATCCGCGGAGCAGCGCATTGATGAAGCGCACATTTCCCTGGTGGGTGATTTTCTTTGCAATTTTCACCGATTCATTCACCGCTGCCGACTCAGGGATGCGGGAGAGGAACATCAGCTGATACAGTCCCACACAGAGAAGGATCCGCACGGAGGGATGGAGCTTTTTCACCGGGATGGTGCTGAGCCTGGAAATCACCCAGAGGAGATAGTTATATTTCCGAAGGACGCCGTATACCAATTCCGTCAAAAGGTGGGACTCTTCCACCTTCAAGGGATATTGGGACAGCAAATGCTGCAGCACCAGATTCGCATAGGCGTCCTTTTCCAGCACGTCGTAAAGGGCCTGGTAGGCCAATTTGCGGGCCGACGGAAGCGGATTAGCAGTCGAATGTGTCATGGTCCTTCACCTGATATCCATTGATAAAATCGGAAGCCGCCATTTGCTTGTGGTTTTCCGGCTGGAGGGCCGTGATGGCGAGGGTCCCCTTCCCGCAAGCGATGCGGATGACGCCGCCGTCCACGGAAATCACAGTCCCCGGCGCTTCTGTGCTATTTCCTTCTTCAAAGAAAGCGCGATGAATTTTCACACGCTTGCCGCGGTAGAAAGAGTAGGTGCCGGGATTGGGATACATGCCACGGACGAGCGCGTCCAGCGTAGCCGCGTCGGCCTGCCAGTCAAGACGTCCCATGTCTTTGGTGACTTTTTCCGCATAGGTGGCTTTTTCGTGGTCCTGGGGAATGGAATTTTCCAACTTTTCCGGCAGATGGTCCATCACGGAAATCAGCGCCTCTGCGCCCATATTTCCAAGGGCATCAAAAAGCTCGCCGGCAGTCATGTGCGGCGGGATGGCCATTTTTACGGTTTCTACGATATTTCCGGTATCCATGCCTTCGTCAAGCTGCATGATAGTGACGCCGGTCTCCGCTTCCCTATCGATGATGGCTCTCTGGATCGGCGCCGCGCCGCGGTACTTGGGAAGCAGCGATGCGTGCACATTGATGGCCCCATAGGTGGGGATATCCAGCACCGCTTTCGGCAGGATGCGGCCGTAAGCGATGACCACCAGAATGTCCGGCTGCAGGGCGGAAAGCGTTTCTACTTCTTTCTCGTCTTTGAAGGTGAGCGGCTGGTACACCGGGATGTCATGGGCGAGGGCGAAAGATTTCACCGGGGAAAAGGTGATCTTTTTCCCGCGGCCATTAATTTTGTCTGGCTGGGTATAGATGGCCACCGGCGTGTAGCCATGGCTGCAAAGGGCTTCCAAGGCGGGCAGGCAAAAGTCCGGGGTGCCCATGAAAACGATTCGTTTATTCTGCATCTTTCGGCCCCTTGTGAAGAGAAATCGCTTTTTCGATGAAAAGGATGCCATTCAGATGGTCGGTCTCATGCTGGATGCAGCGCGCCAAAAGGCCGGAGGCTTTTTTAATTTTCTTCTTGCCGTGGATGTCCTGGTAGGTCACTACCACATTCGCATAGCGTTCCACTTCGCCAAAAAGATTTGGCACAGAAAGGCAGCCTTCGGAGTCTGTCACCAGCTCTTCGCCATCGGGCTTCCAGGTCGGATTGATGTAGGCATCAAAGCCGCTTTCGCCGTCGTCAGCTACGAAAATGCGCTTGGAAATAGCGATCTGCGGCGCTGCAAGGCCCACTCCATTGGCTTCGTAGAGTGTCTTTTTCATGTCGTTAATGAGAAATTTCAATTTCTTATCGAAAGTAGTCACCGGTTCGGCCACTGCTTTTAAAATCGGATTTCCTGCAATTATAATCTGACTCACAATCAATACCTCTTTCTTTTTATAACTTAGTCCCCAGGGGCGCGCCCCATCGATTTGAAATGAAAGCCGCTTGCGATCAAAAGGGGCAAGGGTCGAGGGGCAGGGGGCAGGGGGAGGTGC
>CAVEMF010000209.1:0-4264 GCA_963616715.1 Ruminococcus bromii
GCAGGACGGATTTTTTTATTTCACATATCGTTTCAACGTTTCAATGACCTTCGCTGTATCCAGCGGCTTGGTCAGGTGCTCATTCATACCGGCTGAAAGGCTCTGCTCGATGTCGTCCATGAAGGCATTAGCCGTCATAGCGAAGATGGGGACCTGCAGCGCGTCATCTCGATTCAAGTGGCGGATGCGCCTTGATGCTTCCAGGCCACCCATGACAGGCATCATGATATCCATGAAAATGGCATCGTAAGTCCCCGGCTCAGCGGCGGCGAAAGCGTCCACCGCTTCCTGGCCATTCCAGGCCTTCACCACTTCTACGCCTTCTCTTTCAAAAATGAACGCAGCGATTTCCATATTGAGCTCGTTGTCTTCCACCAGGAGGATCCGCCGGCCCTGCAAGGTGACCCCGCTCCCCGCTTCGCTTTCACGAGCGGCCGCCTCTTTGTCGATGGCAAAGGGCAGTCGGATGCGGAAGGTAGTGCCAACATCCACCAAGCTCTCCACTTCCAGCTCGCCGCCCATGAGATCCACCAGCTCTTTCACGATGGCCAGCCCCAGACCGGTGCCGCTGAACTGCATCCCTTCCTTGCGATACTCCCGAGAGAATGGCTCGAAGGCGTGCTGCAAGAAGGTGGGCGTCATGCCGATGCCGGTATCTTGGCTGGAAAATTCCAAAACCACCCTATCCCCATCCCGAGGAATCTCGCGGACCCGGAAAGTCACCTGCCCGCCGGTCTTATTGTATTTGATGGCATTCACCGCGATATTCACGATGATCTGACGAAGGTGCACGGCGCTACCGATGAGATTTCTGTGAGTCGGCCAATCGTCTCCGCGCTCAAAGAGGCAGCGCACATCACGCTCCACCGCCTGCATGCGTACCAAGGTCCGAAATTCTCGCAGGAGATCATCCAGGTCGAAAGGCTTATTCTCCAAAGTCATGCGGCCGGACTCCAGCTTATTCATATCCAGCACATTGCTCACCAGCGCCAGGAGATAGCCCGACGCCTTCAGCACCTTCTCGCGGCAATCCCTCTGCTTCTCCATATCATCAGGATAGTGCCCGGCAATTTCTACGATGCCGCGGATCCCATTGATCGGCGTGCGCACATCATGACTCATACGACGGAGGAAATCATTTTTCGCTGCGTCAGCCCGCTCGGTGCGCTCCAGCGCCGCCGCCAATTCCTTTTCCTTCTTTTCCCTTTCTTGGATGAAGTGCGAGATATCGGTGATGAAGCCCTGAAAGAATTGGGTACCGCCGGCATGGAGCAGCATGGTGGTATCGCTGATCCAGTGCCAGCCATCCTTCCCTTGCAAACGGTAAATCTGATCCTGGTAAGGATTTTCCAAAGCCGCCTGCAAAATGCGCTCCACATAGCCGGTGGTGAGATTCTTGTCCTCCGGATGGACCAGATTCAAAAATTTATTATCAAAGAGCGTTTCGATTTCTTCTCTGGTCCAGCCAAGGATATCCAAAAAGCGATCGCCGATGAAAAGAAATGGAAATCCCTCCTCCACCGCGCAGCGATGGTAACCGCCGGGGAGGGTCTGCAGCATGGAATGGGACAGATTGTTTTCCGCCTCCAATTCTTTTTGGCGCTTCACAAATTCGCTCATGTCGCTGCACATACTGATGATAGCCAGCCTGCCGTCCTGGGCCTTCACCACCTTGCCTCGGTCTACGGTCCAAAACCAGGAGCCATCCTTTCTAGGCATGCGATAGGTGGTCTCGTAGGTCATGCCTTCGTAGTAATGATCCCCCAGATCCCTTCCCACCTGCGCCATGTCATCGGGATGGATGGTATTCGCTACCTTCCCATGAATCCCTTCGATCAGATCCGCCACCGAGTCATATCCCAGCATAGCCGCCATCTTTTCATTGGCATAGTAAATCGGGAAATCCGGCTCACAATATCCCCCAATGAGCCCGACCTTCGTATTGACCTCTATAAAATCAGCAGCCAATAGCTTCTCATCCATTGCCGTCAGCTGTTTCAATTCCATACGTTCACCCCATCATATATAACAATAATAAATTATTTCTCATTATAAACCTAAGTATATGGTGGGGGCAATACTGTATTAGCAAGAATGAAATATGGCGATGTAGTGGTCAGTGATTAGTGATTCGTGATCAGGACGCATTTGACGACTTCCCCATAGCGAGGAGCTAGGAGCTTGGAGCTGGGATCTCGGCCAGAGGCTGCGGGCATGCTCAGCTGTGGATATATATAGCACGCGCGTGCCTGCTGCCTCACTACCGTTATCCGTTTACCGTATAACCGTTAACCGGCTCGTTTGAGGATAGCGGGACATGGAGCATGGCCCTGCTTCGCGATAGCGGGCTGCTCTCCGGCTCCCGCTATCGGATGCATGCTCGGTAAATGGTTACACGGTAAACGGATAACGGTAGTGGGGAGAGAGGTACGCGCGCTGCCATCTCTATGTGAGCTCTTTTGGCGTCTCGTGGGGAGAGCTTACAAGCTCCTAGCTCATAGCTCATAGCTATGAGAAAGCAGGTAAGCACGCCCCGACCACTGATCACCGACTACCTTAGGGCTTATAAAATTCTTTTCTACCATGGCAAAGAAAAAATATCCCTTTCCTGAAATTCTCATTTAAAGCGGCCATTTTCTCAACTTGGACGCGTTTTTTGGCGCTGTGGGGTGATTTGGGGCAATTTCACCCCATTTCGGGCGCTGAGGGGCTGATAGAAATTTAGATAGAAATCATGCCAGCGCATAGAATTGCATAATTTCTACATTTCTATGCATAATATTCACCTTGGTTTCCACCCTAAAACCCCCGGAAGGGCGATAAAATGGGCACTTTTTGTTTTTTGTGAATTTTACCATGAAAAATCATGATACATTCTGATTTATCATTCCAATCCATGGCAATCCGTGATAGATATCATTTTCTTCCATTTTCCTTCATTTTCCTTCAAAGTCCTCAAAAGTCCATAGTAGTTGCTCATCAAATTTTTAACAAAAAATTTCAAAAAAAGTCTTGTCATACGGGGTGGTTTATGTTATATTGCAATAAATAAAAATTCATCGCGCCCTGCTGATGCAGTTGAGCTGCGAACCGCGAACCGCGGATGGTTTTCTTTATGCCCTGTTTCTTTCACCATTACCGAAAGCAAATGGGGCTCGTGCATGCCTTGATGAGATTTCAGACTGCATCATCCGGTTTCATCCCGGGACAATATTTTTCCCCCGTCGTGAGTCATCACGAATTGGATTAAGAAAGAAGGGAACAACCTTGTCTAAGAGCAAAAAAATGGGAGTGGTACAGCTCACAACAGTCACAGCCATCAATATGATGGGTTCCGGTATTATTCTTCTGCCGGCCACCTTAGCGGAAATCGGTACCGTATCTATTTTCTCGTGGATCCTCGCCTCTATCGGCGCCACCATCCTCGCTTATGCTTTCGCGAAATGCGGCATGTATACCAAGAAGGTAGGCGGCATGGGCGGCTACGCTGAATATCGTTTCGGTCGCTCCGGAAACTTCGTTTCCAATTTCTGCTACACCATTTCTCTCATCATCGCCAATGTAGCGATTGCCAGCGGCGTAGTCAGCTACGGCTCCTATGTCTTCGGCATCCACCTGTCGCCGGTAGAAGTATGCCTCTCCACCATCGGTGTCCTGATCCTCGCTGCTTGCATCAGCCTGGTAGGACCAAAGAAATTTGGTAAATTCACCTCCCTCGGCGTAGCATGCGTCGTTACTCCAGTCATCGGCCTTCTGGTAGCCGGCGGCTTCTTCTTCGATGCAAACATCTACAGAGAAGCATGGAACCCGAAGGATCTGCCCTTCTATGTATCCATGAAAGACTCCATCGCCGTCATCATCTGGGCCTTCCTGGGTCTGGAAACTGCTTGCGCAAACTCTGATACCGTAGAAAATCCGGAAAAGAATGTGCCCATCGCTGTACTGGCCGGCACCATGCTCGCAGGCGCTTGCTACACCACCTCTACTGCTATCATCGGCGGCCTCGTACCGTACCAGGACCTCATGGTTTCCGGCGCGCCTTTCGGCCTCGCTTATGCTTCCATGTTTGGACAGACCGTAGGCTATGCGGTTTCCTGCATGCTCGTATGCTCCTGCTTCGTATCCCTCACGGCTTGGCAGTTCACCGTATCTGAAGTGGCTCGTGAAGCCTCCTCCATCGGTCTCTTCCCCCACTTCCTCTCTAAGGTCAACAAATTCCGTTCTCCTTATGTAGCCATCAGCTGCCTCGTAGGCATCCAGGTCG
>CAVEMF010000210.1:0-4244 GCA_963616715.1 Ruminococcus bromii
TTCTATCCTCCGCTATCGCGCGCCCCTTCTCCAAGGGGCTACTCCTTAACGCTTGCGTAACATGATGATTCTACTTGCTGGTATTTAACAGAAAATTGCGCCCTGATCACTGATCACTAATCACTGATCACTAAACCACCATCATTAATCCCCATTTCACGAAGGAGGCCTGCCATGAAACGTTTTATTTCCGTACTGGTCTTTCTGCTCCTGGCCTGCGGCTCCTTTTTGGGGATCTGGCAATATGGGAAGGTGCAGGAGGAGAAGAAGCGGGCGGTGAATCATCCCATCGACAAGGTGGTGATTGCCACCGACCTGCCTTCGGGGATTTTGGAGCCTATCGGCGACGCTTTTTACGCAGAGAAGGGGATCCAGTTCGAGATTTCCTATAGAAATACGGCGGACCTCCTGAAGAAAAATAAAGAGGAAGCTGCGCCGGTGGATGTGTATATTTCCTCCCAGGATATGCTGATGAAGCTTGCTGACGGAGGAAGCCTTACGCCTTACGCGTCGCAGTACACCGATACGGCGCTGAACCTTTTCAAAGATGAAGAGGCTTATTGGACCGGCCTTTGGGTAGATCCGGTGGTCTTTGCGGTGAATGCGGATTTCTCCCGCACCCATCCGGCCTTTGCATACACTTGGGACGAAGTGTGCACTCGCCAGTCGGTGGAGCTTTCGATGACCGATTTCATTGCGGCGGATATGTCGAAGGACATGCTCATGTGTCTGGCCGAGCATTTCGGGCCGGAGTACACCTTCTTCCTGCTGGCCCGGGCGCAGCAGCACTTGGTGCAGTATGGGAAATATTTATCCACGCCGTCCCGCATGGCGGCTATGGGGAAATGCGATATCGGTATTTCCGGGCTCAACGAAGCCATCCGTACGCAAAAAGAAGACATGCCGGTGACCATCCACTACCCCGAGGATGGTTCGCCTTGGTATCTCTATGGCATCGGCCTTGCGGAAGAGAGTGCGCACCCCGCGCGAGCGGCGCTTCTCGCCGACTGGCTCTTGGAGCCTTACCACTATAAATCGGTGATGGAAAAGAATCGCTGCTATTATATTTACGTGAATGATGATAAAATCAAACCCGACGCTGCCGGGAATACCCTGGCCTTTTGGGAATTGGAAAAAAGATATTTCGATGAAGGCAGGAAGGACCTGCTCAATCAATGGGGAGAAAAAATTCGTTTTGGAGGTATGAAAAGTTGAGTGCAAAGAAATTGGGATTTGTGAGCCTGGGCTGCTCGAAGAACTTGGTAGATACAGAAATGATGGTCGGCATCATGGAGAAGGCCGGCTATGAAATGACAGAGGATTTGGCAGAGGCCCAGGTCATCATCATCAATACCTGTACCTTCATCGATCCGGCGAAGGAAGAATCCATCCAGACCATCCTGGAAGCAGCGGAATACAAAAAGACCGGGAAATGCGAGCGCCTGGTGGCAGCCGGCTGCCTGACCCAGCAGTATAAACATTCTTTAGGACAGGAAATCCCGGAAATCGACATCTTCATCGGCACCGACTCCTGGCAGGAAATCTTAGACGCTGTCAATGAATCCTATGAAAATGGCGGAGAAAAGGTGTACAAATTCAATACCACCCCCTGCGCCAATGAAGAACTGATCCCTCGCGCGAGCCTGACACCGAAATACACCGCTTATGTGAAAATCGCAGAAGGCTGCAGCAATGGTTGCACCTTCTGCTACATTCCCTATGTCCGCGGTCCCATGAGAAGCCGCCCCATCCCGTCGGTGGTTCACGAAGTGCGTCGCCTGGCAGCCCAGGGCGTCAGAGAATTTAATCTCATCGCCCAGGACCTCTCTTGCTATGGCCGGGACCTCAAGAATGGCACCAGCTTGGCCGCACTCCTTCGGGAATTGGTGAAGATCGACGGCGTGAAATGGATCCGTCTCTTCTACCTCTATCCCACCTATTTCGACGACGAACTTCTATCCGTGATCCTGTCGGAAGAAAAAATTTGCAAATACGTAGACATCCCGCTGCAGCACATCAGCAATGCCGTCCTGCAGCGCATGCACAGAAGAGACTCCTCCGAGAGCATCTACGCGCTTCTTAGAAAGCTTCGCGCTGCTAGCCCGCGCATGACCATTCGCACCACCCTGATGGTGGGCTTCCCGGGAGAAACGGATGCCGATTTCCAGGAACTTTGCGACTTCATAAAGGAAATCAAATTCGATGACATGGGCGCCTTCAAATTCTCGCCCCAGGACGGCACCCCGGCGGCGCGCATGACCGACCAGATCGATGAAGAAGTGAAAGAAGACCGCTACCACCAGCTCATGGCCATCCAAGCCGGCATTTCTGAAGAGAACAATGGAAACCTCATCGACACTTACGCGGAAGTTTTGGTGGAAGAAATCATGGAAGACGGCGAAGGCCACAAGCAGGCCAAAGGCCGCACCTCCTACCAGGCTCCCGAAGTGGATGGTAACGTGTACATCGATAACCCCGAAGGCCTTAAGCCCGGCGACTTTGTGAAGGTCCATATCGTCGATGGCTATGCCTACGATCTCATCGGGGAAGTGGTGGGGGAATAGTGATCAGTGTTCAGTGATCAGTAATCAGGGCGCACTTACCACTACGTGACCGCCTTCCTTTGGTAGGAGGAAGACGGCCTGACCATTGACACCGAATCCCCAATTACATCAACAGTATGGTTTACATTTGCAAAAATGGCCAAAATTGAAAATAAAGAAATTTTCATTTTCAATTTTGGCCATTTTTGCAAATGAAGGTGATGTGGGAAAGCGGTCAGACGCGTCCTGCTCCCTGACCCCTGATCACTAATCACTAACTCTAAAAGGAGGATCCTATGATTACCGAAATCATCACCACCGGCACCGAGCTATTGCTGGGGGAAATCACCAACGAAAATAGCCGCTGGCTGGCGGCTTTTTTGAATGACCATGGATTTACTGTGCACTATATCACCACAGTGGGAGACAATGCGGCGCGGATGGAGGAGGTATTTCGCACGGCCCTTTCCCGCGCGGACTTGGTCATCACCTCCGGCGGCCTGGGCTCGACACAGGGAGACATCACCAAGAGCGTGGGAGCGAAGGTGATGGGACTTCCCTATGTGCTATTTCCCGAAGAGTCGGAGAGACTGGCGGTTTATTATAAAGAGAAGGGGCGGGAGTACAAGTCCTCTCTTTCGCGGCAGGCTTGGTTTGCCAAGGGCGCCTGCATCCTTGCCAATGATGTGGGCTCTGCGCCGGGGTCTGTGGTAGAAGGAAATGGAAAATTTCTCGTCCACCTTCCCGGGCCGCCTTTCGAAATGAAAACCATGGCGGAAAAGCACATGATGCCCTACTTGGAAAAGAGACTGGGCCGGCAGGGCGTGATCCGATCCATGATACTTCCCATCCCTTCCCTGACGGAAGCGGAAATCGAGGAAACCATCATGGATCTCATCCAGGCACAGGGGAATCCGACGCTGGCCCTTCTCGCGCGACCGGGTTACATTGCTTTGCGGCTCACCGCGAAGGCAGAGGATGGGGAAGCGGCTTACGCTCTCCTTTCGCCACTGGCGGAGGAAATCCAAAAGCGCCTCCCTGTCTCGGACTATCACATCGAGCAGGATGTGCATCAGGACCTGGTGGCGCTGCTCACAAAGACAGGACTCACCATGAGCGCCGCGGAGTCCTGCACCGGCGGTCTCATCGGAAAGATGATGACTGACTTCTCGGGGAGTTCCTCGTATTTTAAAGGAAGCGCCGTCACCTATTGGAACGAAGCGAAAGAGCGAGTGCTGGGTGTCAAAGCGGAAACCTTGGAGAAATATACTGCCGTCAGCAAAGAGACCGCAAAAGAAATGGCCGAAGGCAGCCGCGCCCTCTACCAAAGCGACGTGGCCGTCTCCACCACCGGCTACGCCGGCCCGGGCAAAGGCGAAAGAGGCGAGCCCGCCGGCCTTGTCTACATCGCCGTCGCAGGAGAGCAGGGCACCGAAGTGCACGAAGAGCATTTCCTTGGCTCCCGCCAAAGCATCCGCTACGCCGCGGCGGAGAAGGCGATGTACTATGTGATGGAGTACGTGAGAGATTTAGTGATCAGTGATCAGTGATCAGTGATCAGTGATTAGGACGCATTTGCTTTTGTGTCAGCTTTGTATTTACACTGCTACTGCTTTATAGATCCAAGAACGGTGTAAATGCAAAGCGGACTCTATTGCTTCTAGCGTCCCGATCGCTAATCACTGATCACTAATCACTGAC
>CAVEMF010000211.1:0-1828 GCA_963616715.1 Ruminococcus bromii
TGGAGTGATATACCTTTCTGCGCAAGAGCTTATCATCTCACGGCTCGCTAGCAATAAAAGAACCGGTAAACGGTTCACGGTAGTGAGAAAGCAGCCAAACACGCAGTGAGTTTTAAAACTTTCGGCGCTTCTTAATTTGTGCGCCGCTCCTCCACTCCTCCCTCCTAACGCCTAACTCCTCACTTTTTATTAAAAGGAGCCCCTATGATCCGCATCATTCTTCTCCGCCACGGAGAAACCACTTGGAATATCGAAGGCCGCTACCAGGGCCAGGAGGATACACCTCTCTCGGAGCGCGGCATCCGGCAGGGCCGGGCGGCGGCTCTGGCTTTGAAGGACGTCCACATCGATCGCGCCATCGCCAGTCCCCTCTCCCGTTCCTATGACACCTGCCGCTTTGCCGCCGAGTATCACAATCTCCCTGTCACCAAAGACCCGCGGCTCACGGAAATCAGCCACGGCCTTTGGGAAGGCATTCACGCCGATGAAATCGAAGCCCGCTATCCCGAAGAGTTTCACCTTTGGCACACCCATCCCGAACAGGTGCAGATGCCGAAAGGCGAAAATTTGGAAGACGTGCGAAGACGCGCCCGCGAAGCCTTCGACGAATACGCCCGGAAATACGACGGCGAGACCGTCCTCGTAGCCGCCCACGACGCGGTGAATAAAGCCATCATCTGCGACCTCTTAGGCCTCTCCATGGCCCACTTCTGGCAGATCAAGCAGGACAATGCCTGCATCAATGTGCTGGAATGTGACAAAGACACCTGGCGCCTAGTCACCCTGAACGCCACCACCCACCTGGGATACCTGGTCAGCGGGATCGAGCAGAAGGGATTGTAACTGCACACCGCCAGTGCGAACATATCGATGTCGCTTCCAGCTGCTAGCTGCTGGCTTCTAGTCGGCCAGTGCACAAGCTTGTCAAAACGCGCTATCATCAAAGCGCGCGCGACTGGCGATTAGACCAACATCTCCCATTTCCGTTTAAAGCAGGACGCACTTTGCTGCTGTCCCAATGTTCCTCCAGCCGACTAGAAGCCAATAGCTAGCAGCCAGGAGCACTATCGACATGTTCGCACTGGCGATAGCAGCAATAGCCCCGCAAGCTCTTGACTTTCCCTTAAAATGGTGTAAGATGTAGGATGTATTTCAAGTATACACTTAATAGATCTTACCAAAGGAGTCAACACATGGAATTTTTCATTGATACCGCCGATGTAGAAGCCATTCGCAAAGCCAATGACATGGGCTTTATTTCCGGCGTCACCACCAATCCCTCTCTGATTGCTAAGGAAGGCAAAGATTTCCACGCTACCATTAAGGAAATCGCTTCCATCGTAGACGGCCCGATTTCTGCAGAAGTCCTCTCTGACGATGCAGAAGGCATGGTGGCAGAAGGCAAAGTCCTCGCCGGCCTCGACCCGCATGTAGTCGTCAAGATCCCCATGACCGCAGAAGGCATGAAGGCAGTAAAGGCGCTCACCGCGCTGGGCATCCGCACCAATGTAACCCTGATTTTCTCCGCGAACCAGGCACTTCTCGCTGCTCGCGCCGGCGCCACCTATGTAAGCCCCTTCGTTGGCCGCATCGATGACATCGGCTGGGATGGCTGCGAACTGATCCAGACCATTTCTGAAATCTTCGAGCTTCACGGCATCGAAACCAAGATCATCGCTGCTTCCATCAGAAAGCCACAGCACATCAGCCAGTGCGCACTGGCCGGCGCTGACATCGCTACCGTTCCCTTCCAGGTCCTGGTAGACGCACTGAAGCACCCACTCACCGACAGCGGCATCGCTCGCTTCAAGGCAGACTGGGCTGCAGC
>CAVEMF010000211.1:1890-4244 GCA_963616715.1 Ruminococcus bromii
GATCAGTGATCAGTGATCAGGACGCATTTAATTTCTGCGATAGTTTTGCCATTTACCGCTATTGCCTGCAGATCCTTCAGTAATAAAGTAATCGAACAAACTCTCGCAAAAAGCCAAGCGCGTACTGATCACTGATTACTGATCACTGATCACTAACCAACCAACAGCTGCCATCGGACTTAAAATCTTGTATAATAAAAGGAGCTCCTACGGGAAGCTCCTTTTATTTATGAAATGGGAATTCTATGCAAATCAATGGGAAACATCTGAAAAAACTCATCGGGACCATGATCCCTATCCTCATCGCCCAAGTGTCTACGGTGGGCATGAATTTCATGGACTCCGCCATGTCCGGCCATGTGAGCGCCGATGACTTGGCCGGCGTGTCCATCGGCGCCAGTCTTTTCCTTCCGGTGCTCACCACTGCCATGGGGATACTGACTTCTTGCACACCTATAACCGCCCAACTTCTGGGAAAGGGCGATCGGGCGTCTATCCCCGAGGTGGTGCGAAGCGGGATGTATCTGGCCTTCGTGCTCGCGCTGGTGATTGCCGGTGGCTATTTCCTCTTCATCGACGCCATTCTCACAGGCCTTGCGCTGACACCGACAGTGGAGTACATCGCCCGCTACTACATGATGGCCATGGTGGGCGGCGTCTTCTTCGAAGCGCTGCTACTCCCGCTCCGCTCTTTGACGGACACGGTGGGTAGCACTTCGATTTCCATGCGCCTCTTCCTCTTGGCGCTTCCTATCAATGGACTTTTGAACTACGCCTTCATCTTTGGCAAACTGGGAGCGCCGGCCATGGGCGGCATCGGCGCCGGCATCGCCACGCTCCTCACCTATTTCCTTCTGCTCCTTCTCTTCCTCGCGGTAGTGCTGACGCAGAAAGGATTCATGGGAAAGGAAATCTTTTCTTCCACCCAAAGCCATCTCGCCACTTGGAAAGAGTACATGGCCCTGGGCGTCCCCAATGGCATCGGCATCTTCATGGAAACCAGCCTCTTTGGCTTCATTATCATTTTCATCACCAAATTCGGCACCGAGGTTATCGCGGCGCACCAAGCGGCGCTCAACTTCTCCGGCCTCATCTACATGCTCCCCATGAGCTGCTCCATGGCCATGACCATCTTGGTGGGCATCGAAGTCGGCGCCGGGCGGCTGGACCGGGCGCGAGAATTTTCTCGTCTCGGCCTTCTCACTACTTTGGCGGGAGCCATCTGCACCATTTCCTTCACCTTCTTCTGCCGCCACCAAATCGCTGCTATCTATACCAATGACGAGAAGGTGCTGGCGCTGGCGGGCACCTTCCTCATCTACTGCGCCGGCTGGCAGCTCTTCGACGACATCGCTGCACCGATACAGGGGATTCTTCGCGGATACAAAGACGCCAAGGTCCCCTCGCTCCTCATGGTCATCGCCTACTGGGGCGCTTGCCTTCCCATGGGCGTCTTCCTGGACTTCGTGCTCGGCCACGGCCCCGAGTCCTACTGGCAGGGCCTCGACTTCGGCGTAGGCTGCTCGGCGCTCCTGCTGCTAGGGAGACTGTGGCAGATTGAGCGGAAATATAAATAAATGGTTCAGGGGGCTGGGGTCTGGGGTCTGGGCGTGGTGCGCCGCACCTCCCCTTGCCCCCTGCCCCCTGACCCTTGAACCCATTTTTAAAGGAGGTCATCATGAAACGCATCTTTTTACTTCTTATTTCTTTCCTTTGCATCCTGCCTTTTTCCTGCGAAGCGGAGGACAAGGAGGCGGTGAATCGGCAGCTGGGGTACTTTGAGAATACCCGCACGGTGCTTCTCCTCCCCACGCTTTACCGCTCCGGCAGTGAGGCGGCGGCGTATGTGGATAAGGAAATGAATTCCATTTTCCGCTATCCGTACTATCGCAAGCTGGACAGCAGTTCCTATGAAGGGAAACTCTACGATCCTTCTCTCCTGCCATCCTTGGCTGAGGAAGCTGGCGCGGACATCGTAGTGATGCCTGTCATCACCCAGTGGAGCCAGCGCGCATTCCGTCGCTCCCTCTTCTTTAGCGGCGATGACATCATAGAGACCCATGCCACCTTTGATATTTACTCCTACAAAAAAGAGGGCAGTGAGGTGCAAGACGCCAAAAGCTCCTACTGGGGCCGCGATGAAGAAGGCAATGTGAGAAATATCTACATCTTCGACGACATGATGAAAAAGATTTACAAAGCTTTCCCCTACCGCCGCGTGCCCACCGATGTGACCAAGAACCTCTCCGGAAAGGCAGACGAGACACCGGTGGCGGAGATGGGACACTGAGCGGATTAGTGATCAGTGATTAGTGATCAGTGATCAGGGCGCGTTTAATTTCTGAGACAACTTT
>CAVEMF010000212.1:0-4244 GCA_963616715.1 Ruminococcus bromii
CATTACAGAAAGTCTCGCCAGTGCGTACATCTCTATGTCGCACCTAGCCACTAGCTGCTAGCTGCTTGAAGCAACATCGACATGTTTGCACTAGCCCTTAGGGAAATTACCCCACGATCCCGCCGATGATGCCGCCGGCAATCACGCCAACCACCGCGCCGACGCCAAAGCCGATGGGTCCGCCCAAAGCGGCGCCGGTGATGCCCAGTACCGCACCGCCAATGGCTGCGCCTACGACCACAGCCACCGCTTTGCGTTTCACGGTTTCCCAAATGCCGCCCCAGCTCCAGCCGCCGACTACGCAGTCTAAGGTCTCATCAGCGAGAACCGCTTTATCGGCCTTGAAATAATCCATCACATCAGCAAAAAGCGCTTTGAAGTCTTCGAACTTCATCGCTACGTATTTCTTCGTTGCTTCAAATACATCCTCCACCGACTGTGCCAGATCGAGAAGCTTGCAGGTTTCCTGATCCGTATCGATCACCGCTTCGATCTTATCCACTGCTTCACGAGCGGAATCATTTGCCATAAATGCTTTGATATCAGCTATCATAATTATTCCTCCGGTAAGAAATTCATACTTCAAAATATCTTTCTGTCTCTTATACGACCGGGGTAAAAATGCATTACAGGAAATTTTGAAATTTAGATTTGTAGAGCACGAGATAGAAGGCTAGTGCTATTTCCGCCAATGCGTACATGTCGATGTTGCTCCTAGCTGCTGGCTGCTAGCTGCTAGGAGCAACATCGACATGTTTGCGCTAGGGAAGCAGTACTAACCACACAAAAAGCAGGAGCCTTCCGCCCCTGCTCTTTTATTTAGTCAACGAGCACCGTGTCTGCAATCGCAGCGGCTCCCATGCCGCCAACGCCCAAGACACCACCAACAGCCGCGCCAATCGCCGCCCCGGTGCCGGTGGCAGCCGTGGCAGTTGCAAAGCAGCCGATGAGGGCACCGACACCGGCGCCGATGCCGGTTATGCCGAGCCCCACTACTGCAACGAGGGCCACACTCATAAGGACTCTCTCTCTATTCGCCTTCCAGAAAACGCTCCAGCTCCAGCCGCCGACCACGGCGTCCATGGTCTCGTCGCTTAGCTCTACCTTGTCATTCTTGAAATAGTCTGCCACCGAGTGGAATAATGTCTTGAAAGCTTCCAAAGGCACGGAAATAAATTTCTTGAATACGGTGTACATGTCTTCCACCGTCTCTGCCTTCTCCATCATAGCCATCGCTTCCGGATCGCTATGGATCAATTCCTTCACTTCCTCCATGGCTTCCGATGCCTTCTCATTGTTCAAAATCTCAGCGACTTCCAGATTCAATTCTTCCGTGTTTTCCATTATATGGTTCTCCCTTTTTTGTATTGAAAATAAATTTCTCCGTCCATTATACGCGGGGTGGAGGGAAATATTACAGAGATTTAGTGATTAGTGATCAGTGGTCAGTGGTCAGTGATCAGGGCTCGCGTAACGATAGCAAGAAATGGTGCATCATCCTTTTTATCCGAAAGGGCGATGCGCCATTTTACTCTTGCGTCAAACGCGTCCTGATCACTAATCACTAATCACTGATCACTAAACCAATAGCCCTACTCCCTCATATTCCGTACCATCGCCTCTTTCAGCGCCTTGGGATCGATGGGCTTGCCTACGTGGCCATTCATGCCGGCGTCAAGGCAGGCGTTTTGATCTTCCACGAAGGCGTTGGCGGTCATGGCAATGATGGGGACGGTCTTCGCGTCGGCGCGGGAGAGCTTGCGGATTTCCTTCGTCGCTGTGAGGCCATCCATGACGGGCATCATGACATCCATGAAAATATAATCGAATTGATTCATCTCCGACTGATTAAAGATTTCCACCGCTTCCTTGCCATTGGTGGCTTCAAAAATCACCAAGCCCTCTTCTTCCAAGAAGGTGCGGGCGATTTCCATATTGAGCTCATTGTCTTCCACGAGAAGCGCTCTCTTTCCGCCAAGGTCCACGTTCTGCACATGGCTCTCGATTTCCTCCGGCGGCTTACCGTCAGGATCAATGAGGAAGGGGATGGTGATAGTGAATTTCGTGCCCACATTTTCCTCGCTCTCCAAGGCGATGGTGCCGCCCATGAGCTCTACGATGTCCTTCACGATGGAAAGCCCCAGGCCCGAGCCGCTGAAGCTGGTGACCGTCTCCTTGCCTTCCTGGGTGAATGGCTCGAAGGCGTGGGCTTGGAATTCCTTGCTCATGCCAAGGCCCGTGTCTTCACAGACGAATTGATACACCGCCGTCTTGTCGTCAGAGGAAATCTCTTTGCAATACACCTTGATGCTGCCGCCGGGGCGGTTGTACTTGATGGCATTGGAGGCGATATTCATGAGCACCCGGTTTAGGTGCAAGGGACTCCCGATGAGCTGGCGATGGTGGATCACGCTGGCCTCTTTTCCGCCTTCGAAGCGGATGCCGTGATCCCGCGCGCTGGTTTCCACGATGCCCACAGCTTTCAAAAGAAGCTGGCCCATCTGGAAAGGCTTATTCTCCAATACCAAGGAGCCGGACTCCAGCTTGCTGATATCCAGCACATTATTGACCAGGTCCAGGAGATAGTCCGCCGAGTGATGAATCTTCTCCTTGCACTCCGCCAATTTCTCCGGGTCGTCCTGGCACTTGTCCGCGATGTGCATCATACCGATGATGCCATTCAAAGGCGTGCGGATGTCGTGGCTCATGCGGCGCAGGAAATTCGTCTTCGTGAGATTGGCCCGCTTCGCTTCTACGGCGATGGCACGAAGACGAGCCTGCAGGTCCAGCTCGTGCTGCTTCTCTTCGGTGAAATCGCGCGCCACATAGAGCACCGCTTCCACCTTGCCATTCTCATCACGGCGCTTCACGATGAACCGCGCCATGTACCAGCGGCCCGCCGGATCCTCGTACTCCAGGACGATGGTTTTCTTATGCTCCAGCCGCCCGGCCAACGTGTGGAAATCCAAAAATTCCCGCATGGCCTCCCGATGCTTGGGCGCCACGAAATTTTGCAACACCTCTTCCATCACATCATCAAAGATACCGGTCTTGCCCACGGTCTTTGCCATGAGCTCCGGCCCTTCCAAAAGTTCATAGGCATGGTCCTTCATGTGGGCGATGAAGATGGTGCTGTACACCGTGGCCAAGGCGTTCATGATCTGCCCGTGCCGCGTCACCTCGTCCAGCGCTTTTTCCAGCGCCAGATTTTTCTCCAGGATCATCTGCCGCGCCCGGCTCTCTACGCTATTGTAGTGGCGAATGAAAAGCTGCACCACTGCCAAGAGGAGAAGGAGCATGATCACCGCCATGGCTGCCACCTCGAGCATGGTGCGCTTGTGGTCGGCGATGAAGCGGTAGGTATTTTCTATATCCATCTCGATGCAAAGGACACCTAAGATTTCCTTGTGGGCGCTATCATACATGGGATAGCAAGCCGTGAGGATGTGTCCCCAGTCGGTGTCGATGATGTCCCGGGAGTACACTGTCTCTCCGGCCAGCGCCCGCTCGATGTAAGGAACCATATCCTCCTCGATGAGGTCTCCGGGATTTCTGAAATCCTGGGCGTCCAAGTCCAGCCCGTCCACCAGATAAATCAGCTTGCCTTCGCTATTTCTCTTGGCCGTGTAGAAATAGCGAGTGTCATTCATGCCGCGGATCTGATTCAGATGAGATTGCAAATTTTTGTAAATCGCTGTATCTTTATCCGCCGGCCCATTGATCTTCGTGAAATCCTCCGGCTTCACGAAAGCAGCGATCCCCGCCTGCATGGCGTCACTTCTGCCGATGCTCTCGGACACTTCATTCTCCAGCACATTTTCGCTGGTGGTCTCATTCAGCACCACGGTATACAAAGAAACCGCCAAAATGGCCAAAAAAGCCACTATCATCATGGTGTACGAACCATGGCGACCGTGGCACATCTTCTTATCCTTAGACATAGCAATCCCCCCTCGCAAGTTTGCAGCGAACTCCCCTACTGCTCTGATTGTAAGTTCTAATGATATCACTTTTATGCATATTATATACGATATGTGTCCCCCGCCTCAAGGGGAAATTGGTGGGGAGTGACGCTATCGGTTTAGTAATTAGTGATCAGGGGTCAGTGATCAGGGCGTCAGTTCTCGCGGCTTTACGCTATCGGTTTAGTAGTCAGTGATCAGGGGGCAGCGAGCAAGGCGTCAGTTCTCGCGGCTTCACACCGATCGTTAAAGTCAGCACGTTTTCGTGCGAAGTTTAATATG